>NZ_JALNTH010000030.1:0-96834 GCF_023161935.1 Pseudoalteromonas sp. 2CM28B | reverse complement strand
GTATAGATTAATAGATCATAAGCAGAACATACTTAGACCAAAAGGTGATCAGAGTTTTCACACAGTCTGGGCACAAACCGGAAATAACCCACGCACTAATTCTATATTTATACATTAAGGTTTCTTCAGACTTAATGTAATTCATTTCAATCATTCAACTATTTACCTAAATCTAAACCTATTTAAATTCAAGGTTAGACTTTAGTTAATAAATCTCAATTTAAGTGCCACACTTCGAATCAAATTCAAACAATTCTCAACCTGCCGCGAATTCTCAATTTAAGTGGCGCTGACCAGACTAAAAAATAAAATTTAATTTTTGATCAAAAACCAATTGATAACTATTTTCGTTTAGATTAGTATAAACCTACTAAATGAAATTGAGAGTTGTTTGTATTCATGTATATTTGTCTCTGTCACGGTGTGACCGATAAAAAAATTGAGCAAACCATCGACGATGGTGCTACTACCATGCGCGAGTTAACTAAAGAGCTTAAAGTGGGCAGCCAATGCGGTAAGTGTTGTTGCTGTACTAAAAAGATCCTCAATCGTAAACTGATTCAAATTGCAGATATAACCGATCAAGTGGCTTAATAGTAATTTATAAAAGTAGGCCCTATCTAAACGAATTGGTTTAACATTTAAAAATTAAACATAAAAAAAGCAGCCTTAGCTGCTTTTTTTTGTATTTATAACTTTAATTTACAGTTGCGATTGTAAGTAGTTTTCAAGCCCAGTATTTTTAATCAGTAGTTGCTGTGTTTCTAGCCAATCAATTTGCTCTTCTTGCTCATTTAAAATGTTATCGAGCGCTTCACGGCTAATATAATCTTTTTTACTTTCAGCTAGTTTAATGGCAGCACGTAGCTCATCTACTGTATCAAGTTCAAAGCTCATGTTAGCGGCAATCATTTCTTCGCTGTTTTCGCCAATACGTAAGCGTCCTAAATCTTGAAGGTTCGGTAAGCCTTCTAAAAATAAAATACGCTCAATTAAACGATCAGCATTTTTCATTTTTTGTATCGATACTTTGTAATCAGCTTTGTCTAGTTTACTAAAACCAAAATCTTTAAACATGCGTGCATGTAAAAAGTATTGGTTAATACCCACAAGCTCATTAGCAAGTACTTTATTTAGTGCTGCAATAACGTCTTTATCGCCTTTCATAATATAGTCCTTATTCGCCCATTTGAGCTTGGTGATAGTTTTGAGTGCCAATTTTGTCAATCAGACCCAGTTGTTGCTCTAACCAGTAGACGTGATCTTCTTCGGTATCAAATAATAGCTTTTCTAATATTTCACGAGATTGATAATCTTGCTGTTGTTCACAGATAGCAATAACCTCTTTAACACACTCAACCACTTCAAGTTCTAAGGTTAAGTCGTTTTGCATCATGCTTTTTACATCGTTACCAATTAACAGGTCACGACGTTTGGTCATGTTTGGTACGCCTTCTAAAAAAAGAATACGCTTGATTAGCCAGTCAGCGTGGTCTTTTTCTTCTTCCATTTCATGGTTAAGACGCTCATAAAGTTTGTTTAAGCCCCAATCGTCGTACATACGAGAATGAATAAAATACTGGTCAATAGCAGCTAATTCGTTAGCTAACAATGTATTGAAGGCGTCGATTACTTTTTGATTACCTTTCATAGCGCTTATCCTAAAAATTCTAATTGTGGCTAGTCTAGTATATAGGCACAGAATTGCAAGTAATTTACTTATAAATCATATGGTTAATATTGAGTTTGATTCTCGTTTAAGTTTGCATTGCTGGCTGACAAATGGACAGGTTGTTATTTGTATTTTAGATCAGCAAGTTAGTTGAGGGTATAAGCGCGTTCATACCGTAAAAGTACGAACGCGTAAGTGATTAAAATTGATAAGTAACACCTACTGTGGCCGTGGTACCTAAACCTTTAATGTTGTATCCGCCATAGGTGTAAGATTGCGCACGGGCAGGGAAGTAATCTTGGTTAAATAAGTTTTCTACCCCGATAAAACCTTGCCAACTATCTGCAAACTGATACTGACCACTTAAATTAAACACAGTGTAGTTATCGACAGGTCCCTGATCGCCAACATATTTACCATTATCATTAGGCTCAAAGCGCTTTCTATCACCCACATACAAGTAACTTAATGTTAGTGACAGGGTATTCGTAGGTTGCCAGTTAAGATTGGCTGTGGCTTTTGGTGGGCTGATTTGCTTAGAGCCTAAATATATATCGGCTTCAGTATTTTTACCTTCTACATAACTATAAGTTGCTAGTAATTTAAGAGATGGGCTTATGGTGTAGTCTACTAAGGCTTCATAACCCCAAATTTCTTGAGGTGCTCTAACCGGTTCATAAACACCGGTTACTTCATTAAATTTGTTTGTAGTGCCAAGCTCAGAGGTGCTTCGATATGCTGCGACTTCTAAACGAACTGCATCGAATTGAGAATTAAAACCAATTTCATAATTATCGATAATTGAAGCTTGTGTTTGAATAAGGCCTATATCATTTACTGTGGCAGAGCGAAGTAGGCGGCCAATATCTGATATATCAGATCCCTGTGAGTAGTTTAAAAAGGGGCTGAATTTTTCATCTAGATTGTATTTAATGCCCACGTTATAGGTTGTAGCATTGTAATCAACCGTGTCGCCTTTTACGCTAATTGGCACAGAGCATTGCGTGGCCGTTTTACATAATTTGAGCGTGCGATAATCGTCTACGCTAAGGTCAATATTTTCTTTGCGTACACCGGCCTTTATTATTAAGTCATTAGCGATGACCCACTTAGTTTGTAAAAAGCCCGCGACACTTTTCATGTCCATTTCTGGCACCCAAACCCGGCCATCAACTAGCGGTTGTGCAGTCACATCATTTAACGCATCAATTCCGTAAATAAATGACGCTTCAACTGAGTCAAAGTCAACCTGGGTATTAAAAGTTGCTCTGGCGCCTTTTTTTTCTGAACTTATAACGGATTGACCACCTTGATAATTCTCATCAGGATTGGCAAGGTTTGGAGAAAAGAAAAACACATTTTCTATATCTTGCGTATAGAGATCTAACGTCATTTGTGTGTTTTCAAGCAGTGCGTAGTCAGTGTATTTTAAGGTTATATTTTTGTTGCCTTCTGGCCCTTGTGGTTTACCTTGCTTTTGTAATTCTGACGGCACATGAATCGCGTAGGTTTTTTCTCCTAGGCTCATATCACCAACAACATCGCCTAAGTCGGTTTTTTGTTGTGAGCTGAAGTAGTTATAACTAAATTGGAGTTGCTTTTCATCATCAAAGTCATAGCCAAGTTTAGTGAAGTAATTTTGTGTAACGGCATCAGATAAACCATATTGTAAACCGAGAATATCGCCCTGCGAATCGCGTTGTACACCGTTTTCTTCGTAACTTGCAGTTACTAAGTAGCTAAATTTATCTGCACGACCATTAAATGCTGCAGATACCCTTGCGCCTGCGCTTTCTTCAAGTTTTACCGCACTAAAACGACTCGATAAGCTTATTTTACCTTGGGTTTGCCCATCGCTTTGTGCTTGTTTGGTAATATAGTTAATAATTCCGCCTGATGCGCCGTTACCATAAATCGACGTTGCCCCTTTAATGACCTCTATTCGACCTATTGCGCTTGGATCTAAGGTTTTCACCCCTAATGATCCGTTACGCAATGGTGTTGACTGTGGCACGCCATCAATCATGATCAGTGGGGCCCGCCCGCGTAAAGTTTGTCCTGAATTACTTGAGCTTCCAGTATCTGGAGCAAGGCCGGGAACCATTTGTGCTAAAAGGCTTTGTAATTCTGGATTAACTTTTAAATGCGCTTCTATTTGTTTTTGACTAATAATAGTTATGGAAGCAGGAACCTCATCAATACTTTCAAAAACACGACTACCCGAAACAATAACGTGCTCCATTTCTGTTTGATTTAAATTTCTTTGGATCGTTGATTCGTCTGCAATACTGGCGCCACTGACTATTAATGCTATTAAGCTCAGAGATGTTTTAAACATGCGGGTCCTTCGTTTGAATGGTTTTAGTTGTATTAATGATGGGCGCAATATTAAGAGTAATTTAAAGTAAACGCAAGGTTAATAATAATTGTTGTTATTTGTATTTAATAAGGAGGGGGTAATAGAGATTTAAATATAGCGTTGTGTTAAAAATAGAGGTTTTACTCGTACCGATAGTGGATTATTGTTAGCAGGTCTTCTGCATTATGTTACACAAGGCATAAAAATAAGGATGCGATCAGCTTTAATTACAAAGCACTTTGTATAATCAAACTAAGATGAACAACACTCAATTACGCAGTGTTCAATTGCAAATTCATCATGTAAATAGTGTTTTATGGCATTAAGCTCAATAGGGGTATCTGTTTGCATCACAATTTCACAGTGAGTGGTAGTATCGTCCAGTTGCCACGCTTTTATGGATTTTATTTGCGTAATAGCAAACTGTTGTAGTAATTTTTTGCTGATAAGTTGCTGGTCAAAACCAATGGGGGCTGCCTGCATTAAAATGCTGCAGCTGGCTTTAAGTAATAATACGCCGTGATAAATAACATACATTGATATCAATATAGTCGCTATTAAATCAACTACATACCACTGGTATAAAATAATTAAAGTACCCGCAATAATAACCACAATAGAGGCCATGGCATCAGACACATTATGAATAAACGCCGCCTTTATATTCATGTTGTTTTTAGCGCCGGCTTTAAAGGTTAATAATGCAGTGACTAAATCAATGAATAGCGCTACTGCAGCAACCCACACAATGATCCAGCCATTGATAGGTTGAGGGTTTACATACCCGCTAATTGCTTCAAAAACTAAATAACAGCCAATCACAATTAAGGTTGTACTGTTAAAAAGTGTGGCTAATATTTCAGCGCGTTTGTAGCCAAAATGATGGGTTGTATCAGCCTGCTTATTGCCAATTTTTCGAGCAACGAGGGCGATAAAAATTGAGGCCGCATCACTTAGGTTATGTAATGCATCGGCAATTAATGAAAGGCTGCCAGAAAATACGCCGCCAACAACTTGCACTGCAGTCAGTAAAACATTTATAAATACGGCAAGAGTGAGCTGTTTATCACTTTGGTTATCATCAACGTGACTGTGTGAATGACCGTGACCCATCTTAGTTAAACTTCCTCATTGCTTTACTGTGTACTCATAATGACAACTTTTTGCCATATATAAAAGCATTGTTTTAATTTGTTTTTTTAATGCCCTAATGGCTAAATTGAAATAAGCTCATGAACGTTACTCATTGAATGTAAAACGATATGCTAGGGTATAAATAAATGTATTAATAGCTTAAATTATTATAATTAGTTAAGCACTTTTTATATTAAATTAGATGCTTGCCAGGCATAAAAGTAGTTTTTTAAAGGTCAATAACAATGAACACAGCAATAGAAATTCGCGATGCAAAGCCAAGTGATGCAAAAACAATTCTACACTTTATCAATGAGCTTGCTATTTACGAAAAAGAACCTGATGCAGTTAAAACCGATGAGCAAGCCATTTTAAACACCCTGTTTTGTGAAGGCGCAACGGCGCACAGTTTAATATGTTTACAAGATGATGAGCCAATTGGTTTTGCCGTATATTTCTACAACTACTCGACTTGGTTAGGTAAAAATGGCCTCTACCTAGAAGATTTATACGTGAGCCCAGATAGCCGCGGAAATGGGGCTGGTAAAGCCATTATGAAAGAACTGGCAAACAGAGCAATCAATAAAGACTGTGGTCGCTTTGAATGGGTGGTACTTGATTGGAATAAACCCGCGATTGATTTTTATAATAGCATGGGCGCTGAGCCACAAAATGAATGGATTATATATCGTTTAACGGGTCAGGCATTAATTGATTTTGCAAACAAAGATTAGTACCGAATATGGCCAGTAATACGCTTAGTTTTTGCTAAGCTAAGCGCTACCGAATTTACAAGAGCATTTTATGGGTGATCAGCATTGGCAAAAAGCACGTCAAAGTCGTGATGCGCGTTTCGATGGGCTTTTTTATGTAGCCGTTAAAAGTACCGGTATTTATTGCAGGCCAATTTGCCCTGCGCCCACAGCTCACGAAAAAAATGTGGTTTACTATCAGTTTGCGCACTCTGCCGCGCAAGCTGGTTTCAGGCCTTGTATTCGTTGTCGGCCCGATAGTGCACCAGGAAGTGCGGCTTGGCAGGGAACAAAAACAACGGCTCTACGAGCCAAGCAATTAATTGATCAGAATAATCAGCACGACTGCGAAAAGCTCGCTACGTGTTTAGGAATAAGCAGCCGTTATTTAAGGCGATTATTTTCTCAATATTTCGGCATTTCTATCACGCAATATCGATTATTTAACCAATGTCATTTTGCAAAAAAATTAATTCAAGAAACCAGCTTATCGCTTACCGAAATAGCATTTGCCTCAGGCTTTAAAAGTGTTCGGCGTTTTAATGATGCTTTTTTAAAACAACTTAATATTGCGCCCTCAGCGCTCAGAACCGCCAGGCACCCAACTAATATTGGGCTCACCTTAATTTTGCCTTTTCGTCCGCCGTATAACTGGCGGGCATTGCATGGGTTTTTAGCAAAGCGAGTAATAGAGCCAATAGAGTGGTTAACGCCAATCAGTTATGGGCGTACTTTTACTTATAAATCGTGTAGAGGGCGCTTTGATGCTGAGTTTGTTGCAGATAAACATCATTTTCGGGTGCAAATTGATATAGATAATACGCAATATTTACAGCCAATTATTAACAACATTTGCCGTGTACTTGATTTAGATGCTGATATAAATCTAATCGAGGCACATTTAAGCGAACACATTAATAATGCATTTCCACTTACGAAAGGCTTAAGGTTACCGGGTATTTGGTCAACCTTTGAAGCGGGTATTCGCGCTGTGTTAGGTCAGCAGGTGAGTGTAACTGCGGCGCATAATTTAGTGACTCAATTAGTGCAACAGCTTTCAGAGCAACAAGAGGGAAAGGTGTACTTTCCAACACCTGAAGTAGTGGCAGGTAGTGATTTTGCTTTTTTTAAAATGCCGCAGGCACGTAAAAATGCACTGCATAATCTCGCTGAATTTTGTGCCGTTAATCCAAATTGTGATGACTTAGATCAATGGCTTAGTTTAAAAGGAATTGGCCCTTGGACGGTTAATTACGCAAAACTGCGCGGTCAAAGCCAACCCGATATTTTACTTGATGGCGATTTAGGGGTTAAAAAAGCCCAAGCGGCAGCAAGCTCGTTTGAATCTGCGAACTGTGCACCATTTCGATCTTACTTAACTTTTCAACTTTGGCAGCAATTATGATAGTGCAAACCAGTTTACCCAGCCCGATTGACGATATTATTATTCAGGCAACTGAAAACGGTATTAGTTATGTGGGGTTTTATCCACCGACCAGTTATACCAGTACGCCTTTAAATAAGGTGACTAATTCACATGTTTTATCTTGTGTGGCGCAGCTTAATGAGTACTTTGCTCATACGCGTACTGAGTTTGATTTAGAGCTTGATACTGGCGGCACGCCATTTCAGCAAAGCGTATGGCAGGCATTACAAAGCGTACCGTTTGCTAAAGTGGCAACCTATAAAGATATTGCCATACAATTAAATAATCCTAAAGCAGTGAGGGCGGTGGGGGCTGCAAATGGCAAAAACCCAATCAGCATTATTGTGCCGTGTCACCGCATCATTGGTGCAAATAAAAAGCTAACTGGTTATGCTGGTGGCCTAGAGCGTAAGCAATGGTTACTAGAGCACGAAGCAAAATAAATAAAATAGCGTTTCCAAATTTGTATTCTCTGCACTTTAGGGTAGCATAAGCGCACTTTTTATTTGAAGGCACGGCCATGGCGCAATTATACTTTTACTACTCTGCAATGAATGCAGGTAAATCAACCACTTTATTACAATCAGCGTTTAATTATAAAGAGCGCGGTATGGAGCCGGTGATCCTCACCGCTGCCATTGACGATAGAGCAGGAGTAGGTAAAGTATCCTCACGTATAGGCCTTCAAGCAGATGCACATATTTATGATGCGGATAAAGACGTGTACGAGCTAATTAAATCGCTCAATAGTGATAAAAAACGCCATTGTGTGCTGGTGGATGAATGTCAGTTTTTATCTAAAGATCAAGTTATGCAGTTAACCGATGTAGTCGATGAATTAGGTATTCCCGTATTGTGTTACGGATTGCGTAACGACTTTAGAGGGGAGCTGTTTATAGGGTCACAGTATTTACTTGCTTGGGCTGATAAGTTAATAGAACTTAAAACGGTGTGTCATTGTGGGCGCAAAGCAAATCACGTATTACGTACCGATGAAAATGGCGAGGCTATTGCCGATGGCAACCAAGTAGAAATTGGCGGCAACGACCGTTATGAATCGGTGTGCCGCAAACATTATAAAGCCGCGTTAAATATGGGCCGTTAGGGCTTTTATAAAGGTATCTATATCCGCTTTGGTTATACCTAAATGGGTTACTAGCCTAAGTTGCTTACTTGGGCTAAACACAATGTCCTGTGCTTTTAAATTTGCTGCTAGTTTTGTGATGTTTATGCTGTTATCAAACGTAGCGTAAACCATGTTTGTGGTATTACTCATATTTACTTCAAGGCCTGAAATTTTATTTAACTGCTTTGCTAAATAACGTGCATTAGCGTGGTCATCGACTAAACGTTGAGTGTTATTTTCTAAAGCATATTGCCCCGCAGCAGCTAATATACCCGCTTGGCGCATACCGCCGCCAAGCACTTTTCGCCAGCGTCTTGCTTTGGCTATCAATGCTGTTGAACCAAGCAATAATGAACCAACAGGTGCACCTAATCCTTTTGATAAACAAATAGAGACTGAATCAAAATGTTGGGTTATTTCTTTAATATCAACGTTAAGCTCGGCAGCGGCATTAAAAGCGCGAGCGCCATCTAAATGCAGTGCTAAGTTATGTTGGTTAACAAATTCGCGTGCTTTGAGTAAATAATCAATACCGAGCACTTTACCACCTATGGTGTTTTCAAGGCTTAACAGGCGGGTTTTTGCAAAGTGGCTATCATCGGGTTTAATTGCTGCAGCAATTTTAGTAAAACATAGACTACCATCGGCTTCATTTTCAATAGGCTGTGGCTGAATAGAGCCTAAAACGGCAGCGCCACCGCCTTCAAACTTGTAGTTATGAGCATTTTGGCCACATATATACTCATCGCCACGTTCACAATGGGCCATTAATGCAAGTAGATTTGTTTGTGTGCCTGAGCTACAAAAAAGTGCATCTTGCACATTAAAACGTAATCGAGCATAAGCTTCTAATTGGTTTACACTTTCATCATCGCCATAAACGTCGTCGCCGACGGGGGCATGATACATAATATCCCGCATTTTGCTGCACGGTTTTGTTACTGTATCTGAGCGAAAATCTATCATGGGGTGTCCTTAAGTGGCTTTATACTAATTCTTCACAAATTTGTTCTCGGGTGGCTTTATCAAAATAGCTCCATGCAATAAAGCGACTGACTTTTTGTCCTTGTGCCATTTCAACAATTTTAAATTCACTAATAGGCTGTTGTTTTAGCTGTGCTTCTAAGGCTGCTAGAGTTTCTTTTTTAGAAACCAACGAGGTAAACCAAATTACTTGGTCACTGTGATCCCTGCTTTCTTTGATCATAGTAGAAATAAAGGCCAGCTCACCACCTTCACACCACAGCTCATTACTTTGTCCGCCAAAGTTGAGGGCGTTACTGGGGGCTTTACCTAAGTTTTTCCATTTACGTTCACTGCCTTTATTGGCTTCTTCTGCACTGGCGTGAAATGGCGGGTTACACATCGTTAAATGATACAAATCTTTCGCATTAACCACCCCTTTAAAAATATGCTCGGGATTTTTTTGTTGTTTAAGCGTTATTTTTAAATCATTAAACTGAGCGAGCTGCTTGGCTATTTTTATTGCTGCTAAATCGATGTCGCTGCCAGTAAAGTGCCATTGGTATTCGCTATTGCCCGTTAGCGGGTAAACTAAGTTAGCGCCAGTGCCTATATCAAGCACTTTAATTTGTCGGCCAGTGGGAATAACCTGCTGATTATCTTCGCTGAGTAAGTCAGCTAAGTAATGAATATAATCTACTCTACCTGGAATAGGTGGGCATAAGTTGTGCTCAGGAATGTCCCAAAAGTTAATGTTGTAATGGCTTTTTAATAGCGCCTGATTTAAGGTTTTTACGGCTAAGTTATTACTAAAATCAATACTTTGATTGCCTGCTGGCGCCGTAATTAAAAAAGCAGTTAACGAAGGGGTTTGCGAGGTAAGCAAATTAAAATCGTAACCATTTTTGTGTTGATTGCGTGGATGTAATTTAGAACGAGTTGATTTTGCTTTCATGAGGCTTTTTTAACAACAGGAATAAAAGCCAATAGTAACAAATACAGACAGAAAAAGTGCATATTTTCCCTTTGGCTTACCAGGTATTGCTGGTAGGATGAGTTGTTAACAATTATAAGGAATTCGCTTTGGCAGTTACTCAAGAGTCTGTTTTTATTAAATTAGGTGACCATCAAACACTGCATTTGCGCCGTATCGCCAACCAGAAGCCAAGTGGGCCTGTGGTGCTATTAATTCATGGCGCGGTAGAAAATGGCAAAATATTTTACACTCATAGCAATAAAGGGTTAGCGCCTTTTTTAGCTGAACACGGGTATTGTTGCTACGTAGCTGATTTACGCGGGCGTGGTGAAAGTAAACCAGCTATTTGTAAGCAAGCACGGTATGGACAAACTGAGGCGATTGTTGAAGATATTCCGGCATTTATTAAAAAAATTGAACAGTTAGAGAGTAAAAAACCTGACTTTTTAGTTGCTCATTCTTGGGGTGGGGTGTTGCTTAATAGCGTGTTTGCTCGCTTTCCTGAGCTGATAAACGATGTAAAAGCGTGTGCCTATTTTGGTTCAAAGCGTTCGCTATTTAATAACCACCCTAAAAAGTTATTTCAGGCTAATTTAATTTGGTATTTTATGGCGCCAATATTAGCGAAAAAACACGGTTATTTACCAGCAAAACGCTTAAAGTGGGGCAGTGATGATGAAACTCAAAAGTCGCATTATCAAAGTATGCAGTGGGCTAAGAAAAATCCGTGGATAGACAGTGATGATGGCTTTGATTACGCTAAAACATTAGCAAATCTCACGCTTCCTCCAACGTTACATATTGCGGCAGTAAAAGATAAAGCATTGGCACAGCCTATCGATATTCAAAAGTTTATTGATGAGTCAGGTACTGGGGTGCAAAAAATGCAAATATATGGCCGCCGCTTTGGGCACAAAGTAGATTACGACCATATTAATATGCTTACCCATCCACAGGCACGCCAAGAACAGTTTATGGATGTGCTTAATTGGTTTGAGGCAACGAGAGCAGACTAAGTAAAGGGGCTTCATAACGCTGCCATTTATCAAGGCTTTTGTTATTTACAGGCTGCCTAATCGCATGTTTACTGAGCGTTGTAACGGCGCTTTTATTTTTGTAAAAGTCTAGACAAGTCTGTTCAAATTCACAGCCAGTAAAACTCAATAGTGCGGTTAATTGATCTTTAGGGTTTTCAATTAACTGCTCATAACTTAAATTATAAATAGCTAAGCGGTTAAATTGCTGCCAATGGCTCATCAATTTTTCATAAAGCTGATGGTACAAAGTAAATTCATTTAAATCACAAAAATAGGGTTCGTTTTCAGCAAAGTAATTAGTAAACACTGAAAATGCGGTTGCATGAAAGTTTCGACTCAGGTTAATAAACTTAGCATCTGGGAATAAAATATAAATTAACCCTAAGTTTTGGTAATTGCTAGGCAGTTTATTGATCACAAATGCGCAATTGCTCCCAGAAGAACTTAAGGTATCTAAATACATGGCTCTGGCTTGGTTAATTAAAGGCGTTGTTAGCTTAGTTAAGCATTGAGGGTAGCGTAACCCTTTTTTTTGTTCTAAAAAAGCGACTATCTTATTACTAATACTGGTGTCCTCTCCAAGCGTTGCCCATTGACTGTGTCCTGCTAACATCTGCTCCAGTAAGGTTGAGCCGCTTCGTGGCATACAAATAATAAACACGGGCGTAACTGGATACTGCTTATTTAGGTTTGCAAAATTGAGCACACTTTCATTATTATATTCAATAAGTTGATCATAAAACCCAATTAAATCTTCAGTTTTAAATTCACTGAGTTTGTGTTGTTGCTGATTGGCAATCACAAAATAGTTAAACGCTTGATCAGTATCGTCTAACTTGTCGTAACTTTTAGCTAAAGCATAGTAGCAGACCATTTTTAAGCGTAGGTTATTTGTTTGAGTTAAAAAATGGTGTAATTGAACGATGTAATTATTTGCTTTATTAAAACGTCCTAATTGTACCAATTCAAATAAAACATAAGCCGTAACCGGTGCTATTCCAAGCTTTAATGCTTCCTCAAGCGTTGACTGTGCTTTATCGAGCTCGCCAAAGGTTAAATAGTGCTGAGCTAAATAATAATGGGTATCTGGGTTGTCTGCGGCAATACTGGTTGCGTACTCGAGTACTTTTTGCGCATTTTCAGGGGAGTTAACCGCATTAAATGCATCACTTAGTGCATACAAAGGTTCTAGTAAATAAGGGAGGTGCTGACACGCTCGTTGTAGTATATAGACAGCGGCATCAAATTGTTCTAAACGCAGCGCCACCTTACCTAGGCCAAACAGAGCATCACCATTATCAGGCTCTGCTTGTAAAAGCGTTTTGTAATGAAACTCAGCTTCTCTAAGCTTGTTTTGTGCTAATAAATGATCCGCTTTTTTTAGTAACATAATCCAAACAATATTCTTTTTATTAACTATAACCCTAAAACAGCAAAATAAGCGAGAGTAAGATTATTATTTGAGGCCAATAAAAAGGCGAAATGCACCACACATTTCGCCTTTGAGTATCATTAACACATGGTTAGAAAGTATAGGTTGCTTTAGCGTAGTAAAAGCCACCATTAATTCCGCATGGAGATGTTTCAAAAGCTTAATAAACTAAGCGCACCTCCTGTGAGTCCTCGAAATAGACTATAGATAAAAAAACTAAAGAGGGTAATGGGTGATTAATCACTATTTAACAAGTTGAAACAAATGATTTATCTAAAAATAATCATAAGTAGGGCTGGGAAAGGGGGAAAAAGCAGTCATTGATATATAGTTATTAACTAAATAAGCTATTTTAGCTACTTTCTATTATTGAATTAAACTGACTTGCTATTGATATTTTCACCATGATGTTTTTTCCACTGTGCAAGTTTTTCTTTGTACTCATCCCATACACATGGACAGCAACTACCGCCGCCGCAGCACTCATCAGATTTTGGCCTTTCGGGTTTAGTGTTGGGTATGTTTTTTTGCATGTTTTTATTTAAACTGAGGAAAATGAACATTAAGAATAAATGATTGAATAAAGCGTGTAAATTATTCTTTGTGAACTGAAAGCGCTGTGTGAGAATACAGGCTATGCGATTATATAAAGTTATCCATCGTGCACCCTGGCGGGTTGCTAAAATAAGTAAAAAGCGACAACAACTACGCTTTCGTCGTGCTATGGTCGCGCTTAAAATTGCGCTTGCCCAAGAAAGGCAAGAAACCAAAGAAATGCTAATAATTTATAGGCGTTATACCCAAGGGCAAACAAATAAAGCAGAACTAAAACGCGCCAACGAGCAGTTTGTTGATATATTAAAAGGACTAGGGCTAGGCGTTTTTGCGTTATTACCGTTTGCACCATTAACTATTCCACTGGTTGTTAAACTAGGGCAGTTAGTAGGGGTTGATGTATTGCCGAGTTCTTTTAGTATGAATAAGCCGATTAAAGAAATTGATCAAGAAATTGCTCAACAAAACCAAGAGCAAGACTCAACGCCCTCAAAGAAGAAGTAAGCTAGCAGAACATAATTAGCTATACCTTTTAATAGTGCTTATTGTTATGCTAAGGCATCATTTTCTATTATGTGAGTCATTTAATGAGTGCTTTACTTCGTCATACCTCTTCAGGAATTCCTCTATCATTTATCGTTAAAAACGAACTAACCGATTGGCTTACGCAGCAACCGAGTTTTGTACAGCGCTGGCTAGCAAACACAGATTTTGAAAAATCAGGACTTGCACTAGTACCAAATCCAGAAACGGGTGAGCTAAGTCAGGTATTTTGTGTAATGCAAAGCGCTGATGATTTTTGGGCTGCTGGCGAGCTTGCCAGTAAATTACCTGCGGGTTGTTATCAAATTCAAGGTGATGAGTCTTTAGTTGCTCAACTTGCTTTAGGCTTTGTGTTAGGTGGTTATGAGTTTAGTGAATACAAACAAAAAGCCACCGCTAAAGCTCAACTTGGTATTGCTGATAAAACATTATATGAACAAGTAAAACAACAAGCGGATGCCATTAATTTAGCACGCGATTTAGTTAATACCCCAGCTGCCGATATGATGCCGCAGCACTTATCACAAGTCATGAGTGACCTAGCAGATACATTCGACGGTGAATTTTCGCAGTGGATAGGTGATGAGTTATTAGAGCAAAATTACCCAACTATTCATATGGTAGGGCGCGCGAGTGAAAATAAACCACGATTACTTGACTTGAAATGGGGGGCAGTCGATGCGCCACAAATTACGTTAGTCGGTAAAGGCGTGTGTTTTGATTCCGGTGGACTTGATTTAAAGCCCAGTTCAGGCATGCGCAACATGAAAAAAGACATGGGTGGGGCCGCGCATGTTATTGCCCTGGCTCAGCTAATTATGGCCGCTAACTTACCAATACGCCTTCGTGTTTTAGTGCCTGCGGTTGAAAATGCTGTTTCGCGTAATGCATTTCGCCCTGGCGATGTAGTAAAAACCCGTAAAGGTATTATGGTCGAAATAGACAATACCGATGCAGAAGGGCGATTAGTACTGTGTGATGCTTTAAGCGAAGCACAAAACGATGATCCTGAATTAATCATAGATTTTGCTACATTAACCGGTGCGTGCCGCGTTGCTTTAGGTACAGAGCTACCAGGTTTTTTCTCAACGGATCGCGCTGTAGCAAATGCCATTATGGACTCGGGCATGCAAGTTAACGACCCTGTTTGGCAATTGCCGTTATTCGAGCAATACAAACCATTTTTGAAAAGCGATGTGGCTGATATGGCTAACTGTGCAAGTACGCCATTTGGTGGCGCAATAACCGCTGCACTTTATTTGAAAGAGTTTGTAGAGCCAAATACACCATGGGTTCACTTTGACGTAATGGCATGGAATTTACGTGCATTACCTGGGCGTCCAGCTGGTGGTGAGGCACTGGGTATTCGTGCAGTATTTACTTACCTACAAAATCGATTTAACTAAATTAAATATACCTTGAGTTATTAGATGTTAAAGTGCATATAACTCAAGGGGTAAGCCATCTGGATCGGCAAAAAAGGTGAATTTTTTGCCGGTTATTTCATCTTCTCTAATATTTTCGACGATGACATTGTGTGACTCTAAATAATGTTTAGCAGTATTAATACACCCAACTTTAAATGCTAAATGTCTAAGTCCTTGAGCTTCGGGGTAGCTTGGTCTACTTGGCGCATCATTAAACGAAAATAATTCTAACTGACTTCCATCAGGTAAAGCTAAATCGAGTTTGTAAGACTGACGCTGTGCACGATAATGCTCATTAATAATCGTGAGTTTTAATATTTCACTATAAAAATGTTTAGAGCGTGGATAGTTGCTACAAATGATGGCTACATGATGAATGCCTAGTAGTTGCATATATTTTCCTTAAAAAGCAAAAAGCGCACTAAAAGCAGTGCGCTGTTTATCAATACATGTGCATGGTTATATATTAGCTTTTAGCTAGGCTCTGCGTCTTTACACGCTTTTACAGCCGGTGCAACAAGCTCTAAACCCGTTTTATTACACGGTGGAAGCTCAGCATCACTAAGTGCAATAGGCGTTACTCGCTCGCCCCATTTTATATAGCTTGCCGCCCAAGTAAGCCCAGCTCCAAATGCCGCCGACATAATATTTGCATGCGGTTTAATTAAGCCTTGCTCAACGGCTTCACACAATGCAATTGCAATGGTGGCAGCAGAGGTGTTGCCATATTCACCAATATTGACCATTACTTTTTCGTCATCCACTTTTAAGCGATTTTGAATAGCTTGAATAATGCGTAGATTGGCTTGATGCGGAACTAGTACATCGATATCGTCTAACTTAAGATTGGCTTGTTCAAGCACGTCGTCACAGGCTTCACTCATGCCTTTAACGGCACGTTTAAATATTTCACGGCCTTCAAATAAAAGGTCTGATGGACCAATTGGCTCATATTTATTTAAATCACTGCCAAAATTAGTAATGTGTAAAATATCACGATCTTCGCTGTCACAACCGGTTTTAGTCCCTAATAAGCCTGCAGGTGTTTCTGCTGCTTCAAGCACAACGGCACCGGCACCATCACCAAATAATACTGCGCTGTCGCGTCGTGCCCAGTTTACATACCACGTCATGCGCTCAGCCGCGATAACGACGGCTTTTTTGATCATGCCAGCTTGAATTTGCGCTGTCGCAGCTTGTAAAGCATATAAGAAACCAGAACATGCCGCGTTGGTGTCCATGGCTGCAGCGCCTGTAGCACCAATATTTTTTTGTACTAATGAGGCGGTGTTTGCAACGACTGTTGAGGGGGTGCACGTTGCTAAAATAACTAAATCGATATCTTTTGCATCTACGCCAGCACATGCAATGGCATGTTTTGCAGCCACACTAGCAAGTTCAGCAGTACTTACATGGCTAACTCTTCGTGCCTTGATACCTGTGCGTGTGGTGATCCACTCATCGGTTGTATCTACAATTTCACTTATTTCGTCGTTGCTGATGCTTGCTGGTGGAATGCATTTACCCCAACCAGTGATATGTGCGTAAGGCATAGTGTGTTCTCTTAAAAGTGGTATGACGTGTTCGTCTAATGAGGACGTTATATCAAAAATTAGCTGTTAACACTAGTTTATAGCATGGTTTGCTTAGTAATTACTGCTATTTTACGGACTATTTGCTGCATTTTTGCTTAAAGGTAATTGACTTGTTTTTATTGTGTTAATTAAAAGCTTTTAATGATTGTGCCTGTTTTACACAATAGCTCATAGGCTTTCTAAGCTTAATAGAATACAAATACTTTGTTGACCATATATGCTTGAGTGCGGCTGAGTGAGCAGCTAATATGAGGCGCTTATTATGAAATCATTACTTAAAAAGCATTATTTATAATGGATAACAAAGCAATGTATATTCAATCAGGTGAATCTTATTGTGTTAATTAAAACCGATCCTGCTATTAGCCGGTTATTAATGCTGCGCAGTGGCGCCATTGCTGTGCAGCTTATTGCAGTGTTAAGCGTTTATTTTTTATTAGAGCATCAAATTGCGCTCATGCCGTTGCTAGCCGTTATTACGCTTGAGGCGGTTTTTCAGTTAGCAAGTATCTTTGCTTATAGAAATGTTAGCCAAGCAAAGCCTGTTGGCATGCTGATGCAACTGACCGCTGACGTACTTTTTTTAACTATTTTGTTGTCTTTAAGTGGCGGTGCAACTAACGCATTTGTGTCGTTATTATTGTTACCTATTATGATAGCGGCAATTACATTGAGCGCTCGTGGGCTTGCCTATATTGCTGTGCTGGCTATCGCTGCCTACAGCATGCTACTGATTAAAATGCCAGAGCATAGCATGCACCAAATGAACATGAGTGGCCACTTTATTGGCATGTGGGTTAATTTTGTTATCAGTGCCTGCGTGATTGCGTTGGTTATTGGTGCAATGAACCGTGCTTTACAACAACGTGAGCGCACTATTGCTAAAGTTAGAGAGAAACAGTTGCGTAGTGAACAACTGGTTACTCTCGATGGCGCAGCGGCGCAAATTACTCATCAATTAGCAACGCCTATTGCTAATTTACAATTATTGTTTGAAGAGCTTGTAGAAGAGCATCCCAACAATGAAATTATTCAGCAAATGCAAGCGCCCTTGCTGCAATGCCGCACTCAGCTTAATGATTTTAGAAAGCTCTCTATGCAGCTACGAGATAAAAACACGCAAATACCTATAAAAGCAGAGCAGCTGCAAAATCAAATTCATGATACGTTGCTATTACAATACCCTAATCAACAAATAAACTGGCTTAATGAGGCGCCTAAAGCCACATTAAAAAGTGATGCCATGCTGCTACCTGCTATTTTAAACTTATTACAAAATGCAGCGCTTGCTAACGAAAAAAAAGGCCAAATGCAATTAGAGTTGAGTTGGCAACAGTCAGATGCGCAAAGTATTGCGTTAATTATTCGGGATTTTGGCGCTGGTTTTTTATCCTCCGAGTTAGCGGAGTTAGGCGGGCAGCTCATGCCCAGCGAGCAAGGCATGGGAATAGCGGTTATGCTATCAAATGTCACGTTTGAGCGTTTAAATGGTTCGTTAACTGTTTATAATCACCCCGATGGTGGAGCGGTGGCCAAGATACAAATGCCACTATTAATAACCGAGTCGGCGCTATGAAGTTGCTAATTATTGAAGATGACATTAACCTTGCTACCACTTTGGTAAGGCGCTTAACAAAACACAGCTTTAACTGTGAGGTTGCACATAACCAAACAGAGGCCTTACTTAGGGCTCGCCAGCAGCAACCTGATTGTATTTTATTAGATATGAAGTTAGCAGATGAAAATGGGCTGGCGCTTATTGCACCGCTGCGACACTTGTTACCCAAGGCGCATATTGTATTGCTTACCGGCTTTGCAAGTATAGCTACAGCCGTAGAGGCGATGCGCTTGGGCGCTAATGACTATTTAACTAAGCCTGTCGATATGGCAAGCTTATTAAAAGCGCTAAAAGTAGAGCCGGTATCGACAGTAACCGAAATTCCTGAAGAGGTTATGTCACCCGAGCGCTTAGAATGGGAGCATATTCAACATGTATTGCACAGCAACAACGGTAATGTATCAATGACTGCAAGGCAGCTTAATATGCATAGACGCACTTTGCAGCGCAAGCTACAAAAAAAACCAGTGCAACAATAAGCCCTCGCTTGAGGAAGCAATTAATGACTAATGCCGCCGCGCTAATAAAAAGCCAAAAAATTATACTGTTCGACGCCCAGTGCAAACTTTGTAGTGCGTGGTGTAATTTTATTATTGCTTACGACCCTCAGGCCATGTTTAAACTATGCAGTGTACAATCACCAAAAGGGCAGCAAATATTAATGCACTTTGGCTATTCGACAACTGATTTTGCCTCTATGGTTTATATTGAAAACGCTCAAGCATTTATACAAAGCCATGCATTTTTCGAGGTGATTAAACAGCTAGGCTATCCGTGGAAACTTAGTGGTATATTTAGTGTGTTGCCAAATCGTTTTAACAATTGGCTTTATGATAAAATTGCATCAAATCGATATACCTTATTTGGTAAATATCACTATTGCAGGATCCCTTCAAAACAAGACCAAGCCCACTATTTATAAGTGCTTTAATAGATGCCTGAATGTATTGGCTGTGCTAAAATCGCGGCGTTTAAATTTTAGCATTAAAAAGGCACTTACATGGCAAATACGGCGCACGCACTGCATATTTTAGTAAAACATAAAGAAATAGCAGAAGACATCATCAAGCAATTAGGCAAAGGCGCAAAGTTTCAAACTTTAGCTAAAAAGTATTCGTCATGTCCATCGGGTAAAAAAGGTGGTGATTTAGGTGAGTTTAGACGAGGCCAAATGGTTCCGCAGTTTGATAAGGTGGCTTTTAGTGGTGCAATTTTAGAACCGCATTTAGTAAAAACGAAATTTGGTTGGCATGTTATTAAGGTACTTTATCGCACATAAACTAACGCAATTTTAAGTTGCCGCTATACTTATTATTTGTTCAGTTTGTTACATGCTAAAGCAACTTGGAATAACTATGAAGCTTATTATTTTATGCTGCAGTTTGATTTTAATGGCAGTGGCATTTTTTGCCAGTAGCACTGAGCAAACGCTCACCCTTAAGCTCGGTAAACCAAGCACGCAAGACATACCAAAAAACCACTATATTTTAACGTTATTAGAAAAGAGCTTTGCAGAGGTTAATGTAAAGCTCAATATTGCCTACAGCATTGAGCCAATGAATACTAAAAGGATTTTGCAAGAGCTCAAACGTAACGGTGATGTTGATTTAGCTTGGTTAACTATGCCAAGCGCCCTTGCAGAGCAAAGAAATTTAATACACACAAGTTATCCTATTTACAATGGGCTGCATTCAAAGCGCTTGCTCATGGTTAAACAAAGTCGGTTAAAAGAATTTTCTGAGATCAAAACCTTGGCACAGCTAAAACCATTTATTGCGTTGCAAAAACAAAGTTGGTCAGACTTTTATGTTTTAAAAAACAATGGTCTAACAGTTAATGGTGATTTGAGTTATGAAAGCATGTTAAAAGCGTTAGATGAAGGACTTGGCGATTATTTTCCGCGTTCAGTTACAGCAATAAAAGCCGAAATACGTAAACACCCTCAGTATAACTTTGTTATTGAGCCACATATTATGCTGCAATACGATAATTACTATTATTTTTACGCAAACGAAAATAACAAAGCAATCATTGAGTTATTAGAGCAAGGCTTAACAAAGTTAGCAGATAGCGGTGAGTTGAACGCGCTTTATGAGCGCTATTATCATGATGTTGAGGACGGGCTTAATTTAAACAACAGACAGGTGTTTAACTTAAAAAATTAATAATGTTAGGCCGCAAAATGCAGCCTAACCCGAAAAATTATTGCTCCTGGTTGGCTTCTTCTTCACTTATTTGCTTAAGTGCTTGAATAAACGATTCACTCGGTTGCCCACCGGTAAGCGCGTACTTATCATTTATAATGAAAGTTGGCACTGAAGTAATACCCATTTGCTTAAAGTTATTTTGCTCTTGGCGTACCGCTTGTACGTATTTATCTGAGTGTAAAATTTCCCTGGCTGTGTCTTTGTTAAGGCCTACTTTTTCTACCACATCCAGTAATGCATCTTCTTGATTTAAATATTTTAAATCGGTGAAGTGTGCCTCAAAAAACGCCAGTTTTAACTCAGTTTGCTTACCTTCTTCACGAGCCCACATTAGCAAGCGATGTAAATCAAAGCTGTTGATCATGATGCGTTTACCGTCAAAATTAAAGGTAAAGCCAGCTCGTTCACCCGCATCCGCCATGTTTTGACGATTTCGCGCGCTTTCTTCTTCGGTTAAGCTGTATTTTTGCTGCAAGTGCTCGTTTAAGTCTTGCCCTTCAAGTGGCATATCCGGATTAAGCTCAAAAGGGTGCCATGTAATATCCGCACTCATTTCGTCTTTTAATTCTGCCAATGCGGCTTCTAAGTTTTTATACCCAATAATACACCATGGGCACATTACATCTGAGACGATATCTATTTTTAAGTTTTTCATAAGGATCTTTGAAGGATTGCTTTTTAATAACAATGGATATTGGGATGAAGTTTAGTTTATCAATCATTGAACATAAAAAGAGCAGCGAAAATGCTGCTCTTTTATTGAATGTTTTCAGGTTAGCTGTTTAAACCAAATGGGTCGTCAATGCTGTGGCTTGGCTGGGTAAACCAACGCGGGCCGTCATCTGTCATATAGAAGTGATCTTCTAATCTCACACCAAATTCATCTGGAATAACCAGCATAGGTTCGTTACTAAAACACATGCCTGTGGCAAGCGGGGTTTTATCGCCGCCCACTAAGTATGGCCATTCATGAATGTCTAAGCCAATACCATGGCCTGTGCGGTGTGGGCAACCTGGTGTTTGGTATTCAGGGCCTAAGCCTTGAGCTGCTAAGTAGCTGCGAGCTGCTTCGTCAACCGATTCACAGGTTTTGCCAATGGCGGCTTGATTGAAAGCTGCTAACTGGGCTGCTTTTTCAAAATCCCAAAATAGGCGCTGGCGACTGGTTGCTTCACCAAATACGTAGGTACGCGTGATATCAGACAAGTAATCGTGTACTTTGCATCCGGTATCAATAAGGACCATGTCGCCTTTTTTCAAAATTTGTGGATCTTTTACACCATGAGGGAATGAGGTAGCAAGGCCAAACAATACAATACAGAAGTAATTTCCCGGAGCACCTACTTTTTGATGCGCTTTTTTTATAAATTCTTCGACTTCTACTGTACTAATTCCTTCATAAAGCATGCTCGCCGTAGCCTGATGAACCGCTAAAGTCATATCCATGGCGCATTGCATTAATGCTAATTCATTGGCTGATTTATGCATTCTACAATGTGCGGTTACAGGTTGTGCGTTAACTAGTTTTAACCCTGAACTGGCTTTATTGATGCCATCAAAAATAAAAAACTGTGCGCTTTCATCAATGCCCACGGTAGCGGTGTCACTAATATTCAGTTGTTTAAGCACTTTAACGAATAGCTCAAACGGGTTCTCGTGTTCTTGCCAGCCGTGTATTGGGCCATCAATGACTTTAAAGCCATTTAAAGAGCCAATTTCAAAATGGGGGGCAATGTATTGCACCTCACCCATGGCGGGTAAAATAGCGCCGACTAGTCGTTCACTGGCGTACCATTTCATACCGGTAAAATACGTTAAGTTAGTACCTGCATTTAAATATATCGCATCAATATTATTAGCTTGCATATAAGCTTGCGCTTTGGCCATACGCACTAAATACTCATCGGCCTGAATTGGCGTTACTGAGTGGGTCATATTGCTTAAACTAGCAAGTGCTTGTTCGGGTGTGTGTGTACCAATACCAACTGTGGTCATATATTTCTCCTACAAAATTTTGCATAGTGTGTAGGCTAAATGCGTTCACTTCAAACTAATTGCGATTAGTGAACAAGGGATTGAACAAATAGGGGGAGTTATCAAGTCCCTTATTCCCAAGGACTTGATAACCTTGGGCTATTTTTTCGCGTAGGGTAAACGATTGAGCTTATTCGCTGTGTGGTAGCTATCTAATCCGGTTACTGCAACGGTATCGATGGCTTGTAAGTCTAAAAAGCCATCACTTTGGAGTGCTGATTTATCTACATAAACATCCATTATTTCGCCAATAACCAGCTCAGTGCCATTAACAGTTAAGTGCTGATTCTCTACAAATTTTACTGCGTATTTTAGTCGGCTTTGTGCAACAAAAGGCGCTTTAAAGTCGTTTAAGTACTCTGTTTTGAGACCGGTTGCATTAAACTCAGACTCATCTTTAGCGTAACGTGCCGATGTTTGGTGTGCCTGCTGGTAAATATCACTATTTACTTGGTTAATAGTATAAACGCCTGTTTCTATAATATTTTCGAATGTATGCCTTGGTACGCTGTGCGGGCGCATTATCATGCCCACTAGCGGTGGGTGAGCGCCTAAATGAATAACTGAACTGACAATGGCTAGATTGGTATTACCTTGTAAGTCTTGTGTGCCAATTAAGTTTGCACTTTTAAACCCTGAAAGTGAATTGATAAAGTGTGTACGGGTATGTTTTTCAAGTGCGGCTATGCGGTCTTTCGAAAAATGCATGTGTTTGTTCCTTACCATTTTATGGTGTTTCCTTGCCAATCTAGGTAGGCAGGTTCGCCGTTGAGTTCTAGCTGTGGGTTTTCGTAAGTAAATTTAAATAATTGCTGAGCAACAAAGTCAGGGGTAAACAGTTTATCTGCGGGCACATTTTTTTGAAATGGCTTAGAGAGCTGTGTATCAGTAGTACCTGGGTGAAATAAAACAAGTTTGGTATTTTTAGCGCGACGAGCAAGTTCAATGGCGGCTGTTTTAAATAGCATGTTCAGCGCAGACTTGGATGCGCGATAGGTATACCAGCCACCCAATTTATTGTCGTTAATACTGCCTACACGAGCGCTTAAAGCAGTAATTGTGCAATGAGTTTTGTGATTAAGCAGTGGCACTATACTTTGTAAGCACAGCAGGGGGACAAGTGTATTAGAGTGCAAAAGCTGCATAAAATAATCACTGTTAATTTCTTCGAGCTTTTTTTCTGGCATGTGCTGGTCGTTGTGTAATTGACCATTAAATATTATTACCTGAGCAAGCTCAATTTGTTGTGACTTTAACGACTGGGTTAGCTCATTTAGGCTTTGCGCCGAGTAGTCGCTGTGGAAATAGGTTACCCTGTCATCATTATGCTCAATATTCGATGAGCTGACACAAATTATATTAAATTGTGCTGCTTGCTGATTTAAATGACTTACGTAGGATTGTGCAATGGCGCTACTGGCGCCAAATAAAATCACTGTTTTCATTTTTCACCTTTAGATTTGATATTGCATTGACCATTACTACACTGCGCATTGGGCATTAAAAAACGGCTTATGTGATGGCGGTATTTTGCAAAAAAAGTGTAAGCATGATCGGCAAAAAAGCGAATTACGGGCAAACGAATTATTTTAAGCCAACGGTATTTGCCAACGGTGCGCCAAGCTTGATAAGTGACGTCTAAGCCGTAAATCATCTGCCCCTTATCAGTTTGGGCGTGCAATAAATCCATGGCATTTTGTTTATCGATTGCAGGAAAACGTTCACTAAAATCATCCGCATTTAAATCTTCTAGTGTAATTTTATGATCAACATCGGCACGTTTTAAATGTTGCATTTCTGCATTGCACAGTGGGCAATTGCCATCGTAAAAAATGATCATGTTATCGCTTTGTGTTTATTTTACATATGCTTTTTTACGACAAGACAATGCAAATGGATCTATTAAATATTCCCTCTTAGTGATATTAATAGGTCTCCAAGAAACGAAGGAGAGCTAGAAATGAGTGAACAATATGCCGCCTTGCGAGGTAATGTAAATCTACTTGGTCAATTATTAGGGCAAACTATTAAAGATGCCCAAGGCCAAGAGATTTTAGATAAAGTAGAAGAAATTCGGGCTTTATCAAAATCATCTCGCAGTGGCAATGAAGCCGATCGCCAAGCGTTAATTGATGTACTCCATGCGCTTAGTGATGAGGAGCTTTTACCGGTTGCCCGTTCATTTAATCATTTTTTAAACTTAGCTAATGTTGCAGAGCAGTTTCATACCGTATCACGTTTTAATGATGTTGGTTTTTGCCAACTAAATCCTCTCACTCAAACATTAAAAACGTTAGCAGCAAAGGCCGAACAAGGTCAGCTTAATCATAATCATTTAGCCGACACACTCTCAAAACTCCACATAAACTTAGTACTAACCGCTCACCCAACCGAAGTGACTCGCCGTACTATTATTAACAAACATGTTGAACTAAGCGATTGTTTAGCGTCGCTTGAGCGAACCGACAACCTTGCGCAAGAGCGCGAAGCGATATTAAATCGAATTGCGCAGCTTATTAGCCAAGCTTGGCATACTGACGATATTCGTCGTTCTCGTCCAAGCCCTGTTGATGAAGCTAAATGGGGCTATGCGGTAATTGAAAATAGCTTATGGGATGCCGTGCCACGTTTTTTACGTGAGTTTAGCCAGCATGTTAAACAGCATTTGAGCCTTGAGCTACCAGCCAACTACAGCCCGATAGAATTTACGTCGTGGATGGGGGGAGATCGGGATGGTAACCCGTTTGTAACCGCTGAGGTGACTAAGCAAGTACTCGATCATGGCCGTTGGATGGCGCTGGATTTATACCAGCGTGATTTAGAAACTTTGTGTGCTGAACTTTCAATGTCTGATGCCAGTGATGAGCTCATTAAACTGGCAGGGCAAGAGTTTGAACCTTATCGAGCCGTGCTCAAAGAGCTTAAAAACCAAGTGGCTGAAACAGTGATGTACTTAAGCGCTAAAATTAAAAACAAGCGTACAGAATCACAAGATTTAATAACTGATATTAACCAAATTAAGCACCCAATTGAGGTGTGTTATCGCTCATTGTTAAAATGCAATATGCAAGTGGTTGCTGATGGCTTGCTATTAGATGTGATCCATCGTGTAAATAGCTTTGGTTTGCGCTTGGCAAAACTGGATGTACGACAGGATTCGTCAAGACACAGCGATGTGTTTTCTGAATTAACTCGTCATTTAGGTATTGGCGATTACAATCAATGGGAAGAGCAAGACAAACAAGCTTTTTTACTGACAGAGCTCAATTCACGTCGTCCGCTAATTCCTAGGCATTGGCAACCAAGTCCAGAAGTGCAAGAGGTGCTCGACACCTTTGATGTTATTGCGCAACAAGATGAAAAAACCTTTGGTTTATACATTATCTCTATGGCACGAACTGCCTCTGATATATTAGCAGTGCAGCTATTACTTAAAGAGTCTGGCTGTGGTTTTGAACTGCCTGTGGCGCCTTTATTCGAAACCTTGGATGATTTAAACGATGGCCACAACGTCATCACTACACTTTTAAATAACGAGTGGTACCGTGGACACATTAAAAACACCCAAAATGTAATGATTGGCTATTCAGACTCAGCCAAAGATGCAGGCATGATGGCTGCTGGTTGGGCACAATATGAGGCAATGGATAAGCTCGTACAACTAGCGGATGAACGCGGTATTGAGCTTATTTTATTCCATGGCCGTGGGGGTACGGTTGGCCGTGGTGGTGCGCCTGCTGCACAAGCATTGCATTCTCAGCCGCCGGGGTCGTTAAAAGGCGGGCTTAGGGTAACAGAGCAAGGTGAAATGATCCGCTTTAAATTTGGCCTGCCTAATGTGGCATTACAAAGCTTAAATATTTATGCGGGTGCGGTACTACAAAGTAATTTATTGCCACCACCAGAGCCTAAATCACAGTGGCGCGAAGTAATGGCATTAATTAGCGATGTGTCGTGTGAGCATTACCGTAATGTGGTGCGCCACGATGAAAACTTTGTGCCTTACTTTAGAATGGCGACACCTGAATTGGAACTGTCAAAATTACCTTTAGGCTCAAGGCCTGCAAAACGAAATCCAAATGGAGGGGTTGAGAGCTTACGTGCTATTCCATGGATTTTTGCGTGGAGTCAAAACCGGTTAATGTTACCTGCATGGTTAGGTGCATTGAGCGGGCTTAAAGCCGCGCTTGAAAAATACGGTATAGAAACCTTAAGTGAAATGAGCTTGCAATGGCCATTTTTTAGGGCGCGTTTAGAAATGCTAGAAATGGTATTTAGTAAAGCGGATAGCTGGTTGAGTGAGCATTACGATAATGCGCTGGTGGAAGAGATGTATAAGCCGCTGGGTGTAGCTTTACGTGATGAACTTGGTGAAGCTATAACGTTAGTGCAATCATTGAGCCCACAAAAAAGCTTATTGGCTGATCAGCCTTGGATCAAAGAGTCTATCGGGCTTAGAAATCCATACACCGATCCGCTGAATGTATTACAAGTTGAGTTATTACGTCGTTCTCGTGGCGATGATAAAGGCAATGAAAACGATATAGATAATGCTTTGATGATCACTATGACCGGCATTGCAGCGGGTATGCGTAATACAGGTTAATCCAAAACTAGATTAGTTTTAGAGGGAACACACGACGTGTTCCTTTTTTTTACGTTGAATAGGCTGGTATTTAGTTTGCCAACCTTTTACACTACTTGGCCATTGATCAAATAAAAACTATTATGGCTTCAGCAACTTTTAAAGTGCAACATAATACAGCACTTAGCAATTCACACATTTCATTAAACGTAGCGCAAACGCAAGCTCTACGCAGTCAATTAAAAACTCAACGCGGTATTTTATACCCAAACGATATTTCAGCGCTTTGCACCGAGCTTAATGTTAGCGAAGATATTTTATTACAAGGCTTAGTGCCTATGGCTTCAGAGTTTTCGGTTGCACCTATTTCCAAATTTCATGTCGGCGCAATTGTAAAAGGGCTCGATTCACAAGGAAACACCACTTTTTATTTTGGCGCTAACGCTGAGTTTGACCATCAAGCACTTAGTTTAGTGGTGCACGGTGAGCAATCTGCCATTAATAATGCCTGGTTAAATGGCGGTAAAAAAATTCTTAAAATAGCGATTAGTGATCTCCCATGTGGGTACTGTCGTCAATTTATGAATGAACTCGCTGATGCGAAAGAGCTTGATATTTTACTGCCAGCACAAAACTTTAAATTGGCAGAGTTATTACCTCACTCATTTGGACCAACCGATTTAGGCAATGAGCACAGCTTATTTAACCCAGCAGAGCAAACTAATTGTTTTGAAAACGAACAACTTGATGAAAAGCTGATGAGTTATGCTTTAGCGGCTTATGTGCCGTACAGCCAAAATTACAGTGCAGTAAAAATAAGTACGTTTGAAAACGGTGATTTTTATGGCAGCTATGCAGAAAATGCAGCGTACAGCCCGAGTTTATCGCCATTACAAAGTGCTGTGAGTCAGTTGTTTTTAGCAGGACTGAGCTTTGATAAGCAAACAGTAAAATCAGTTACGTTATTAGAAACGGCTGGTCATGAAAACCAATCTGGGGTGGCAAAAGCCGTGTTAGCAAGCTTTACTGGCTTGCCAACACTTGAGGTTATTAGCGCAACATTAGCCAAGTAACACTTTAGCGGCTTCAAGTACCACGGCAACCGATTTTTTCTCAATCTCGCCGTGGTCTACGTTAGGAATTTCTTGACGTGTTCTATTTACTAATACACCGGCAACACAGGCTGCTTGTAGGCCAAGAGCGGCACACATAGTAAATAAAGTAGCCGATTCCATTTCGTAGTTCATCACGCCTAGTTTTTGCCATTCTTCACAGCTACCCTGTAATGACTTAGGAACATAACCAGAATGCGTATCGTAACGCTCTTGTCCTGGGTAGAAGGTATCGCTTGAAGCGGTGATACCGATATGAAAATCGATGTTTAGGTTTTCACAGGCTTTTACCATCGCTTGAGTGGCAAAAAAATCAGAAACAGCAGGGTAGCACAGCGGTGCAAAATGCTGACTCGCGCCATCCAAACGAACTGAGGCTTGGCTAATTAAAATATCGCCTTCGTTAATGTGCGGCTGAATCGCGCCTGTTGTGCCAATGCGAAGAAAGCTACGTACGCCAAGTTGAGCCAGTTCTTCAACCGCAATTGACGTTGAAGGGCCGCCGATACCGGTTGAACATACAACCACTGAGTGGCCGTTTAATTGGCCTAAATAAATGTGAAACTCACGGGTTTGAGCAAGGCAGGTTGGATTATCTAAGAACTGTGAAATGCGTGCTGCACGATCTGGATCCCCTGGAACAATAGCCAGTTTTGCACCTTTTAAATCATCAATACACAGTCCTAAGTGAAATACCTTTTCCATAACTAAGCCTTTTTAATAAGAGTTGTTGTCAATTTAGCATGATTACGAGAAACCTAAATGAAGTACAGGACGGATGTCCGTATTGGTTTATTCATTAACTCTGAATATTCAATCAATGGCTAAAATTACTAACAAAATGAGCCAGTTGACTTGTTTGCTCAGACACTATATTCATACCTCAGAGCAAACCAGTAGCTAGCTAAAAGAGTTGTTAGCTAAATTTTAAATTGTTTATATTCATAAGGTTAGTTAGTAGGTTTTGTATTGTTTTGCCGCTGACCTAACCTCGCAGAACACAACGTTCAGTGATTTTTATAACCACATACAATTAATTTTTAATTTATTCAGCGTTCGTCGTTTTGCATAACTACTCAATAATAGACAAGATATTCAGATTGAAAAAGGGTTTACAATGAGCACACAATTTCAAGCATTTAAAAATAAAGTTGAACACTGTTTATGTGCACCTGGCGATGGTGTATTCACGGTTAATACGGCAAAAGAACGCAAAGCAGCACTCAGAAATAAATTATATGGTCAAACTGAAAATGTCGATGTTTTATGGCGTGACTCGCTAAATGAATTACCTAACTCACCCCACAAAGCGGTTATGTTGGGGATTAGCTCTGATTGTGGTGGTGGTATTTTACGCGGTGCTAACTGGGGGCCTTTGTTTTTACGTTCAGCTCTAATTGACCAGCAAACACAGTGTCGTTCATTTGACTTAGGTGATGTGCGCGTAATACCGCATTTATTACACGATAAATACTTAAACGAGGCAACAATTACCAATTGCCAAAAAGCGCTTTATGGCAATGACAATAACGATCATTTCGTAAGTCCACTGTCTATTACCGAAGATGTATGTGACAGCTTTTATGCAACATTTCACGATAAAGGAATTTTTGGCATTGGTGGCGATCATTCTATTAGTTACCCGCTGACAAAAGCGTACTTAAAAGCCAAACGCGAGCAAGGTAAACGTACGGCTATTATTCATTTTGACGCCCACACCGACTTACTCGTAGAGCGTTTGGGCATCGATTTATGTTTTGGCTCTTGGTGTACCCATATTTTAGAATTTTTACCCGCGCCACATCATTTAATTCAATTTGGTATTCGCTCAAGTGGTAAGCCTAAATCACATTGGGAAAGTACCTTTGGCGTTAAACAGCACTGGGCTGCTGAAATTATTGAGCGTGGCGCAGCCGCTGTTGCTGCCGATACAATCGCGCAACTAAAGGCTGACAAGGTTGATGAAGTGTATGTAAGCTTTGATATTGACGCACTAGATGCTCAATTTGCTTCAGCAACAGGTACACCTGAAGAAAATGGGTTAACACCACAGCATGCGCTTGATATTTTGTCAGCCATTGCCGATGAGTTTCCAATAACCGGAGCAGATATGATGGAAATCGCGCCGTTTACCGACAGCTCATTAGTGGGTCAATCAAGCTCAGAGACGACGCTTAGAGAAGGCGCTAAAATTTCAGCATTCTTAATTGCAGCAATGAATCGTTAATCCCACAGGCCCAAAATTGGCTATTTGTAATTAATCCGCTATATTAAATTTGCTTTTACCAAAAAAGTAACATCTTAAATTTTATATAGTGGGTTATTGTGACTAAATGGTATTTCGTATTATTGCTCATTGTAAGCCATCATTGTGCGGCTAAACTTACTGTTGTAACAGAGAACTTTGCGCCTGCGCAGTATCTGGACGCGAATAACAATTTAGTAGGTGATGCTGCCGATAAAGTCCGATTGGCGCTTGATAGCGCAGGCATTGATTATTCAATCTCTGTAAGCGATTGGAGTATGGCTTACAATATTGCACTGAGAGATCCCCAAACCTGTATATTTTCTATTTCTCGTTCGCCTGAGCGGGAACATAATTTTATTTGGTTTGCTAAGCTCGCCCAATTTGACACTAATTTTTACTCCCTTAAAAGCAAAGGTATTTCCTTAACTAATTTAGAGCAGGCTAAGCAATACCGTATTGCGGTTTTAAAAGATAACTACAGTCATCATTATCTACTTTCAAAAGGCTTTAAAGAAAACGAAAATTTAATGCTGTTTAGTAGTTTTGATAATATTTTTAAGATAATTCAAACACGAAGTTCGAGTATTGATTTAGTGGTTATACCTGCGCAGCGAATAAACCATGAACAATCTCATTTATTAAATAAATTACAACTCGAATTACTAATGCCAATCAATGCCCATCAAGCCCCTTTATATTTTGCCTGTAATAAAAACCTCCCCGATAGCGTAAAGCAACAACTTAGCGTAGCTTTTTCTTCATATGAGTCTAAACTATAAATATTAAGCTTTTGATTTTTATTAGTTATTAATATTATTTAAATATCAATTGCCCTGTCTATAAAAGCGTCTATAATCCAGCTGCTTTTGCTTGTAAAAGCGATTATTTTGGAGTTATAAATGGGTGATTTAATCGGGATTGCGTTATTAATCTTGATGAGTGCGTTATTTGCGATGTCAGAAATTTCGATTGCCGCTTCACGCAAAATTAAGTTAAGAGTAATGGCGGACGAGGGCAATGTTCACGCTTTGGCGGTTTTAAAGCTGCAAGAGCAGCCTGGGGCTTTTTTCGCCATGATCCAAATTACGCTCAATGCGATTGCGATATTAGGCGGGATTGTTGGCGAGCAAGCATTGTCTCCTTATATGCAAGAAATACTACAGCTGTTTTATCAAGGTCCATTACTTGGGCAAATTAGCTTTGTATTATCGTTTTTAATTATTACCTCGTTATTTATTTTATTTGCCGATTTACTACCAAAGCGTTTAGCGATGATTTTACCTGAGGCCGTTGCGGTGAGAGTGGTGACAATTATGCGCTGGGTTACTTTTGCGCTCACGCCACTGGTACTATTTTTTAATGGCTTAACCAATATTGTTTTACGGGTGTTTAAAGTGCCCAGTGAACGTGAAGATATTGTGACCACTGAAGATATTGTTGCGATGATGGATGCTGGTGCTGAATATGGCAGTTTACAGCAACAAGAGTATGATTTAATAGGAAATGTATTTGATTTAGAAGCGCGTTTTTTATCAAGCGTTATGTCACCGCGTGAGCAAATTGTTTATTTTGACATTGATGAATCTAGCGACGATATAGCAAATAAAATTATAGATCACCCGCACAATCACTTTTTAGTGTGCAAAGGCAATCTTGATAAGTTAATTGGCTCTGTTGAGTCTAAAGATATTTTACGCCAAGTACTCAAAGGTGAGGCGGCAAATATTAACGATGACATGCTTGATAAAGATATTTTTTTCTTGCCCGAAACATTGAGTTTATCTGAAGCGTTAAATGCGTTCAAAACCGCTGTACATCCTTTTGCGGTGGTAGTTAATGAGTATGCTTTGGTGGTTGGGATTGTTACGGTTAAAGATTTAATGAAAGGTTTTATGGGCGATTTAATTACTCATCAAAGTGAAGAGTTAATTATTGAGCGCGACGCGAGTTCTTGGTTAGTAGATGGCTTAACCCCGATTGTTGAGCTGGCGAAGGTACTTGAAATTGATGAATTTCCTGATCAAAATCATTATGAAACCGTGGCCGGATATTTAATCTATACCATGAAACATATTCCTAAACGCGCAGAGTTTGTTTTATTTGCAGGTTTTAAATTTGAAGTTGTGGACGTGGAAGGAATTCGTATTGAGCAATTACTAGTCTCTAGAGTTAATACTGACAACGAATAATGACAGCCAACATAGCTTAAGAGCAGCCAATGAAAGTTCATTGACTGCTTTTTTTATGGGTGTTGCTTAAATAACTCAGCTGTTATTTGTGTTACTTATCTATTCAATTGTAAAAATGTGTAAATGTTGCTCAGTAGCTATTTTTAATTGCTTTACTTTAGTTTAGAATGATCGTTCATTCTAAACTAAAAGGTATTTTACATGCAGCGTTCCCGCATCGCTTTTTTTGTATTTTCGGCCCTCGTTGGTTCTGTTGCTTTAAGTGGTTGTGATCAGGTTGCTGAACAGCCTAAGGCTTCTGCTCCTGCAGCGACACCTGTTGGTGTGGTCACCTTAACAAGCCAAGCTATTACACTTAAAAAAGAATTACCAGGGCGTGTTAGTGCGTTTCAAATTGCTGAAATTCGTCCTCAAGTAAGTGGTATTGTTCAATCTCGCTTATTTGAAGAAGGCATACAGGTTGAGCAAGGCCAAGCGCTTTATCAAATTAATCCTGACATTTATGAAGCAGAACTCGCAGCCAGCAAAGCGGCCGTTGCGCGCGCAGAGGCTAGTATTGCAAGCAGTAAATCTAAAGCGTCGCGTTATAAAGAATTACTAGAAATTAAAGCGGTAAGCCAGCAAGACTTTGATGAAGCCGATGCAGCATACAAGCAAGCACAAGCCGAGCTATTAACAGCAAAAGCACAGCTTAAATCTGCACAAATAAACTTAGATTACAGCCATGTATCTTCTCCGATTAGTGGTCAAATTAGTAAATCGAACGTTACTGTTGGTGCGCTTGTAAGTGCTAATCAAACAACGGCACTGGCAACCGTTACTCAGCTTGACCCTATCTATGTTGACTTAACGCAATCAAGCAACGAGCTAACTCAACTTAAAAAAGCCATTTCTTCTGGTTCACTAAGTGTTGACTCAAAAACACAAGCCAACGTTGAGCTGCAAATGGAAGATGGCTCTATTTACCCAATTAAAGGCACGTTACAATTTTCTGAAGTAACTGTAGACCCAAGCACTGGGTCGGTAACTTTACGCGCTAAATTCCCAAATCCAGATAAGTTATTACTACCGGGTATGTATGCACGTGCCTCAGTGGTTGAGGGTGTAAAACAAGACGCTATTTTAGTGCCGCAGCGTGGAGTAAGCCGAAACACCAAAGGTGAGCCAACAGCGATGGTTGTAAGTAAAGAAAACACCGTAGAAAGCCGTGTGTTAAAAGTAGATAGAACGATTGGCTCTAACTGGTTAGTTACCGCTGGATTAGCTGATGGCGATAAAGTAATTGTTGAAGGCTTACAAAAAATTCGCCCAGGTGCGCCAGTTAGCCCTTCAGAAGTTTCACCGTCTGCAACAGCCGACAAAACGCAATAACGGAGAGTTTTAATGTCACGATTTTTTATCGACAGACCCATCTTTGCGTGGGTGCTTGCTATCGTGGTTATGCTTGCAGGTGTGTTGGCTATTCAAAGTTTACCAATAGCACAGTACCCGTCAATTGCACCGCCAGCAATTAGCATTACCGCTACTTACCCAGGGGCATCAGCTCGTACCCTAGAGGATACGGTTACCCAGGTTATAGAGCAAAAAATGAAAGGACTAGATGGCTTGTTGTATATGTCATCTACGTCTGAGTCGAGTGGTTCGGCTACGCTTACGCTTTCATTTAGCGCCGATACAGACCCAGACATTGCACAGGTACAAGTGCAAAACAAGTTAGCCACAGCTACACCGCTTTTACCAGAAGAAGTGCAAAGGCAAGGTGTATCGGTGGCTAAGTCTGCACGTAACTTTTTAATGGTATTAGGTTTTGTATCAAAAGATGGCAGCATGACCAATATCGACATTGGTGATTATGTTTCATCTAATGTGCAAGATATTATCTCGCGTGTTGAAGGGGTGGGTGAAGTTCAGCTATTTGGCTCTCAATATGCTATGCGTATTTGGTTAGACCCAGCTAAGTTGCAAAACTACAAATTAACCCCTGCTGATATTAGCACCTCAATTAGTGCGCAAAATGCGCAGGTATCTGCTGGTCAATTAGGGGGCATGCCAGCGGTTGAAGGCCAGCAGCTCAATGCAACGGTAACAGCACAAAGCCGTTTGCAAACCGCAGCAGAGTTTGAACAAATTATAGTAAAAGCAAACGCTGATGGCTCGTTTGTTCGCCTTAAAGATGTAGCGCGTGTGGAGCTAGGTGGCGAGAGCTACCGTGTTGTAGCTCGTTACGATGGAAAACCTGCATCTGGCCTAGGTATTAAGCTTGCCAGTGGCGCCAATGCCCTTGATACAGCTGAAGGTGTAAAAGCTGCGATTGCAGAGCTTAAAGCGTTTTTCCCTGAGGGATTAGACGTTGTTGTACCCTACGATACCACCCCTTTTGTATCACTATCGATTGAAAAAGTGGTTCATACCTTAATAGAAGCAGTGGTACTAGTTTTTGTTGTTATGTATCTGTTTTTACAAAACTTCCGCGCTACGCTTATTCCAACGATTGCTGTGCCGGTGGTGTTACTCGGTACTTTTGGTATTTTGTACACGTTTGGCTATTCAATAAATACATTAACCATGTTTGCCATGGTACTTGCCATAGGCCTACTGGTTGATGATGCCATTGTTGTAGTAGAAAACGTTGAGCGTGTAATGAGCGAAGAAAAACTCTCTGCGCTTGAGGCAACACGTAAATCAATGGATGAAATTAAAGGCGCGCTAGTGGGTATTGCTATGGTGCTGTCGGCGGTATTTATTCCGATGGCGTTCTTTAGTGGCTCTACTGGGGTTATTTATCGTCAGTTCTCTATTACGTTGGTATCAGCAATGGGACTATCGGTATTGGTGGCGCTTATTTTAACACCTGCGTTGTGTGCTACGCTTTTAAAACCAAGCCATGTTCACGATAACAGCTCGTTATTCGGTCGTTTTTTCAGTGGTTTTAACCGCGGATTTGATAAAACTAATTCAGGCGCACAAAGTCTTGTCAGTCGTATGATCCGTTTATCTAAGCGCTATCTTTTATGTTATGGCCTTATTGTAGCGGGTATGGTGTATATTTTTTCAAGCTTACCAACGGCATTTTTACCAGATGAAGACCAAGGTATTTTGTTTAATCAGGTGTCATTACCAGCAGGCTCAACGACTGAAGAAACGCTTGAAGTAGTTAAAAAAGTAGAAAAACACTTTTTGAACGATCAATCGGATGCTGTAAATGGTATTTTCACGGTGACTGGATTTAGTTTTGCAGGTTCTGGCCAAAACTCAGCAATTGCCTTTGTTAACTTTAAGCACTGGGATGAGCGTCAAGGCGAAGGTTTATCTGTGCAAGCAGTTGCAGGTAAAGCAATGGGCTATTTTTCTACCATTAAAGAAGCGTTTGTATTTGCATTTCCGCCGCCAGCGATTGTGGAACTAGGTACAGCCAATGGCTTTAATATGTTTTTACAAGACCGTGTTGGACTTGGCCACGAGGCTCTACTGGCCGCGCGTAACCAGTTATTAGGCTTAGCAAGCCAAAGCCCAATTCTCGCGGGCGTACGACCTAATGGCCAAGAAGATATGCCAGAGCTCCAGCTTGATGTAGACCTTGCAAAAGCTCAGGCACTGGGCGTTTCGCAAGCTAATATTAACAGCACGCTTGCAACAGCCTGGGGTAGTAGTTATGTAAATGACTTTATTGATCGCGGCCGTGTAAAAAAAGTATACCTACAAGGCGATGCTGAATCGCGAATGGTGCCAGAGGATTTAAACAAGTGGTATGTACGTAATGCTAGCGGTGATATGGTGCCATTTTCAGCATTTGCCAGTTCGCATTGGACCTATGGTTCGCCACGTCTTGAGCGTTATAATGGTTTTTCTGCTATGGAAATTCAAGGAACAGCTGCGCCAGGTTACAGTACAGGGCAAGCAATGGATGAAATGGAACGTTTAGTCAAGCAACTACCTAACGGTATTGCCTCTGAGTGGACTGGTATTTCGTTTCAAGAGCGCTCAAGTAGCGGTCAAGCGCCGTTGTTATATGGATTATCACTGTTATTTGTATTCTTATGTTTAGCGGCGCTTTATGAAAGTTGGTCAGTACCATTTGCAGTAATGATAATTGTGCCACTGGGTATTTTTGGTGCGATTGTAGCCGCCTTTATGGGTAACTTATCAAACGATATTTACTTACAAGTGGGTTTATTAACCACCATAGGTTTAGCCTCTAAAAATGCCATTTTAATCGTTGAGTTTGCGATTCATAAAATGGAAGAAGGCTTAAGCTTAGTTGACTCGGCGATTGCCGCTGTACGCCTTCGCTTACGTCCTATTTTAATGACCTCAATGGCCTTTGTGTGTGGTGTGCTTCCATTAGCTATTGCCTCAAGTGCTGGTTCAGGTGCACAAAATGCATTAGGTATTTCAATTATTGGTGGAACACTTGCCGCCTCGTCATTGGTTGTTATTTTTGTACCGTTGTTTTTTGTTTTAGTACGTAGACTGTTTTCAGGAAAAGCTAAAACCACCTCGCAGGAGGAAGTATAATGAGTTTAAGAGCAATCAGTTTTAGTGCTTTTACTTTAGCAATTTTATCTGGATGTCAGTTAGCTCCTCAACAAGAAGCGCTAAATTTACCTGTCCCTGATGCGTATGCATCAGAGACAGGGGATGAGCAGGTGTCCTCGTTAAAATGGCAGCAGTTTTTTAATGATGAAAAACTTAAAACACTGATATCACAAAGTCTTGAACATAATAAAGACCTACAAATAGCTGCTTTAAATGTTCAGCGCGTGCGTGGTTTGTATCAGATTGAAGATTCAGCGTTATATCCATCACTGGATTTTAATGCATCAGGAAGTCGTCAGCGTTTACCCGGCGATTTATCAGCAAGTGGTCAACCACAAATAAGCTCTCAATACAGTGCAACGGTAGGCATGACGGCTTACGAGTTAGATTTATGGGGTAAAGTACGCAATCAGTCAGAGCAAGCATTACAAACGCTTTATTCCACTCAGCTGAGCCAATACACCATGCAAGTGTCGTTAATTGCAGAGCTTGCTAATGCTTGGTTAAATTACGCGACCGATCAACAGTTGTTAGCGTTGGCACAAGAGACGTTATCATCGCAGCAAGCATCCTTATCATTAACCCAAAAAAGTGTTGATTTAGGGGCAGCTTCTAAAATTACGCTGGAACAACTTAAAAGTACGGTAGCCACAGCGAAAGTTGATATTGCTAAATACCAACGTTTAGTGAAACGCGATAAAAACGCGCTTGATTTATTAGTAGGTAAAACGGTAGGTGAGGATTTACTGCCAAGTAAGTCATTAAATTATTTATTAGACTTACCTAGTGTGCCTGTGGGTTTACCTTCTGATTTACTAACGCAGCGACCAGATATAAAAGCAGCAGAGCATCAGCTGTTAGCCGCTAACGCTAACATTGGTATTGCCCGTGCAGCGTTTTACCCGAGCATTAGTTTAACTGCCAATGCAGGAACTGCATCACGTGATTTAAGTAATTTATTTGATGCAGGCTCAGGCACATGGAGCTTCATGCCATCGGTAAATTTACCTATTTTTAATATGGGTCGAAATCAAGCAAATTTAGATGTCGCTAACGCAGAGCAACAAGTTGCTGTAGCAACGTACCAGCAAAAAATACAGCAAGCATTTCGTGAAGTTGCTGATGTACTTGCGGATAGAGAAGGCTATAACGCACAGTTAATGGCTCTTGAGGAGTTATTACAAAGCCGAAAGACAACCTTTGAATTATCGCAGGCGCGCTACGACAAAGGGGTTGATAGCTTTTTGCAAGTGCTTGACGCTCAGCGAACTTGGTATAGCGCAAGGCAGCAATTGATCACGGGCCAACAAGCTGTGCTTGCAAGCCAAATCAATTTATACAAAGCGGTTGGCGGCGGCTGGCAGACCACTACTTCAACCGTTAAGTAAATTAGTACGCATAAAGCCTGTTAACAATAAAAGGTTTTATGCGTGATTAAAGTAATACCCGTTTAGCGTTTATTTTTTGTGATCAAAGCAGTAAACGCTAAATATTTCGAGCTGAGAGACTCGATACTGGAGTTTCAAATGAAACCTAAAAATAAAAAACACCTAGATCCGGTGCAAGCACAAGCGCGTCGCGAGCAGGTATTAACCGCCGCTGCTGATTGTTTTCGTCGCAAAGGCTACCATGGCGCAGGTATGGCAGAAATAGCTAAAACGGCAGGGATGAGTGCCGGCCATATTTATAATTACTTTGAAAGTAAAGAAGCCATAATTGAAAGTATTATTGAACAAGATATGGAAGAAATGTTTTCCATATTTCAAGAGTTTGAAGATCAACCTGGCGATATTTTAACGGTGTTACTTGATGGCTTACACCATGGTGTGCAGCGTCATATGGACACGGGGGCCTGCGTTGTTGACTTAGACATGATGGCAGAGGCCAGTAGAAACAAAAAAGTCGCTTTATTACTGCGTGAGGCTGACACGCAAGCACGTAACAGAATGCGTGATTTATTAGTCAGTGAAAGTAGTTTAATAAAATCACATTCAGAGCAAGAACTTGAAAGCCGCATTAATGTGATTTTTTCAGTGATGGCAGGATTGTTATTACGAAAAATGCTGTTTCCTGAGTTAACAGAAGAAACCGTGCTTATTGCACTGCGTCCAGCGATGAAAACATTACTTATGCCGTTTGATAATTAATACGCTAAGTTATTAAGTAACCATGAATATTTGACCGTTACAATTGTAAAAAAGAAAGGGCTAGTCTTAGCTATAAACACCTTTAAGGTTAATATTATAAATAAAGACTAGCTTTGAATAGCTGAAATGGAAACCGAAAATAAAAATATAACTTAGTATTATCAATGTATTAGGTTTTTATGGCGGTTTGTTGTAAGCTTGCGTTTTATACCTGAATACAGTAAACAAGAATAGTTGCTTTTTGGCGTATTACTTGCAGTCTTTGAGTTATATTAAAAGCATTAATTTTGCGTTACCAACTTTAAGGAGAGCACATGTGGGCTGCAGTAAGTTATCTTGTAACAGCATTGGTATTTATAGTCTTAGGATTAACGGTTAACTCCATTTACTTTGCAGTTGCGTTTTTTTGGACCGCACTTTCGCTACTATTAGTCAGCGGTGCTTATTTTTTTAATGCGGGGAAAATATTCAGAAAGCGAGAAAATGGCGTTATCCCTTTTTACATTCGCTGGGCTTTTGTACCTTTTTTATTAGGTGCACAATTTTATAATGCGTGGTCACGCAAGCGCGACAAAGTACCGCCTATTCAACAAATAAACGATAATCTATTTTTAGCATGTCGTTTGTTCCCCTCAGATATAGACACATTAAAAGAAAATGGTATTACCGCTGTTTTGGACGTTACCTGTGAATTTGATGGGCTTGAGTGGACATCTACCCAAGAAAATATTGATTATTTAAATATTCCTGTTCTTGATCACAGTGTGCCTACACATTCACAGTTAAACCAAGCCATTAACTGGATCCATCACCATATAAAGAAAGACCGTCGTGTTGTGGTGCATTGTGCATTAGGTCGCGGACGTTCGGTGTTTGTTATGGCAGCGTATTTATTGAGTCAAAATAAAGATGCGGATGTACATGATATTCTGGCACAAATCAAAGAAACACGTGAAACTGCTAACCTTAATAAACGCCAATTACGCCATTTAGTTAAGCGCCACCGTAAGGGGGAGCTACTGATAAAAAACAAAGCGTACTTAATTGCTAATCCGGTTTCAGGCACTAAGTTGTGGTCTGAAAAAGAGCATTTAATTGTTGCGCGTTTATCTGCGTATTACGATTTAACCATTTTAAAAACTACGCCAGAACAAAATGGCATTACATTGGCTAAACAGGCTATAGAAAGCCACCCCGATATTATTATTGCTTGTGGTGGAGATGGAACTGTAACTGAGGTTGCCAGTGTGTTGGTAGGTACTTCTTGTCGATTAGGAATAATACCACTGGGCACAGCAAATGCGCTCGCTCATGTATTAATGGGGATAAAATCTAAATTTATTCCTGTTGAGCAAGCATGTGATTTAATCATTGATGGTCAAGCTAACCTTATTGATACCGCGTATTGTAATGATGAGCTGATGCTATTATTAATTGGTATTGGCTTTGAGCATGCAATGATTGAAAAAGCGGATCGAGAGTCTAAAAATAAATCAGGTCAACTTGCTTATTTAAATGGTTTTTTACACTCATTTGGCGAAAATAAAGCGCAACAGCTAATAGTTAAATTAGATGATAATGAGCCTGAGACTATTAATACAAATAGTTTTATTGTGGCAAATGCTGCCCCATTCACTACGTTATTAGCGCAAGGGGGCGGGCAACCCGACCACCGCGATGGGTTATTGGATGTAAATTGGTTAACGCCAAACAAAGATAATGAAACCACGGTATTAAGTATTGCTGAGCTGATGTTTAGCAGTATTACGCAAACGCATCTTGCTATTAACTCGCATTATACCAATGCAAAATGTGTAGAAATAAGCGCAGATGAAACGCTAAATTACGTGATTGATGGCGAGGTTAAATCTGCAGATAAAGTGGTGGTGAGCATTAACCCTGCGTCGTTAAATGTAATATGCCAAGAGCAAACACCTGATTAGAAAGGCGTATGTATTACGCCATTGTTATTTTATGAGCCTTTTATTTTTTAATAGAAGGCCATACAAAACCTGATGTATCAGGTTGCGAGGATTCTGACTGCTTAGTCGGTTTATTTCTAGGCTTACGTAACGGCTTGTTATTAATGGTATGGATATAAAGCGCTTCTACTTTATCTCTTGCCCAAGGCGTTTTACGTAAAAATTTTAAGCTTGATTTTATACTTGGCGAATCTGTAAAACATTTGATATTTACTTGCTCGCCCATTGCTTTGAAGCCTAAACGTTGTTCTAGTTCAACAAGAATTTGCTCTAAAGTTACCCCATGAAGCGGGTTTTTTGGTTGATTATTCATAGTCACACTGCTTTTTTAAACTGCATGTATTGTAACGTATCCCGCCGCATCTTAATAGTTTGGAGGTGGCTGGCAGATTCCAGATTGTTAACCTTGATTAATTTATAGTAATAGTTGCAGGTTTCTTGGGGTAAATAAGGTTACCTTGCTTATCAAGCTTTAGCCAAATCAATTGACTGTTGTTATGTTGGGGGTACTTTGCAGCACAAATAAGTGAAACTGAGTGAACCTGCAGTATAGCTCCTTCGCTGTAACGTTTATTATCATACCAGCACTGAGTGTTTGTGTTTATAAGCTGGGTAGCATCAACAACAGGAAGCGTTTTTATTGTGCTAGCGAAGCTTAAAGCTGAAAAACACAAGCATAAAACAGTAATAAACGAAGTAAAATAAGAACGCATCAAAAACCTCAAGGTGTTTAAAATAACTACACTTAGCAAAAAAACATGCTAGGGTAAGTAAGACAACTTCAGTAAAACACAGAACAATAAAAAGGTGAACACATATGCTATTTAATCAAACCATGATTGACGAATTTACGCTATTAGCAAAATTTCCACGCGAGAGCAAAATGCAAGGAATTAAACTCCATTCTGATGCTGAGCCGGCTTTGTTAAGTGCCGCACAGCGTTTGTTTGATAAGGGAGTGATAGACAGCCCAGATGGTGGCTATTTAACCGAACTGGGCTTAGATTTAATTGAGCATGTAACGGTAATACACAGTGTACTAAAAAGTTAATCTACTTTATTAGTTTGCATCAGGTTGATTTTCAGGGGCTGCATCAACAAAAGCTGCCAACTCATTACAACGCTGATATATGGCTGCTATTTTAGGGTAGGCAGCCATATCTACTTTAAAACGAATGGCATTAAATACCTGCGGTACTAAACACACATCAGCTAAGCTTGGCGAGTCGCCTGCACAAAATGTGTTTTTGCTATCTAGCATGCGTTCTATTTTTTCAAAACCCACTTCAACCCAGTGGCGGTACCATTTATTTTTTGCTTCATCATCAACATTGAGCTCACTACTTAAATATTTCAGTACCCGTAAATTATCAATCGGATGGATATCACAGGCAATAGCATAACTTAAATTGCGAATGTGTGCTTTTTGCCATGCATTACCAGGCAGCAATGGTGTTTCAGGGTATTGCTCTTCAAGGTACTCTAAAATTGCTAGAGATTGACCTAATACGCCGTCTTCTGTTTCTAAAGAAGGTAAAAGTCCTTGAGGGTTTTTCTGTAAGTAATCTGTGCTTTGTTGCTCTGATTTTAGTAAGTTTACTGGCACCAACTGGTGATCAATATTTTTGAGATTTAATGCAATGCGCACACGATATGCTGCCGATGAGCGAAAATAAGTATAAAGCTTCATAATCTAATTATCCTTGATTGCCATTAAAGTGTTTTTTGATTGTGCGCCAGCAATCAGTGTAATTAGCTTGGCGCTCTTTACCTTCTAATGCGTATTTAGTCGGCGATATTACATAACGTGACTCAAACATAAACGCCAACGTATTATCGTAGCGTTGTGGTTCTAAGTCCGCATTTGACGCTTTTTCAAATACGTCTGCTTCAGGACCATGCGGCGACATACAGTTATGTAAGCTCATGCCACCTGGCACAAAGCCATGCTCTTTTGCATCATATACGCCTTCTATTAAGCCCATAAATTCACTCATAATATTACGGTGATAGTAAGGCGGGCGGAAGGTGTTTTCAGCCACCATCCAACGCGGTGGAAAAATAGCAAAATCAATATTTGCAACGCCTTCAGTGCCTGATGGCGAGGTTAGTACCGTGAAAATTGATGGATCGGGGTGATCAAAGCTAACGGTATTCATGACATTAAAGCGAGCCAAATCGTATTTGTAAGGCGCGCTGTTACCTGTCCAAGCAACAACATCAAGAGGAGAATGACCAATATCACAACGAAACATATTGCCATTAAATTTAGCAATAAGTTCAAATTCGCCTTCAATGTCTTCAAAAGCCGCTACTGGATAGTGAAAGTCACGGTCATTAGCATAACCATTTGCGCCAACAGGGCCGCGCTCAGCAAGAACATAAGCATGGCCGTAGTTTTCACAAATATACCCACGCGCTGTATCAGTTAATAGCTGCACCTGAAACTTAATGCCACGCGGAATAACCGCAATTTCACCGGCTTTAATACTTAAATGCCCGAGTTCTGTTTTAAGTAATAGCTCGCCGTGTTGTGGTACAAATAACATTTCGCCGTCGGCATTATAAAAATAACGATCAGTCATTGATTTATTCGCTACATAAACATGGATGCCAATTCCTGTTTGGCCATTGGCGCTGCCGTTTGCAGCCATAGTGATCAAACCATCAATGAAATCGGTTGGTGTGGTTGGAATATCAATTGGATCCCAACGAAGCATTGTAGGTGGAGTCGGGACTTCGGTAATTGGGGCGGTGCGAATTAAACCGTTATCAATTGCGCTGTAATCATCTTGGACAACCGATGGGCGAATACGGTACATCCAAGTGCGGCGGTTATCAGCACGCGGCGCGGTAAATGCGGTGGTACTAAATTGTTCAGCGTATAAATCGTATTTTACTTTTTGCGGGCTAAACTGCCCAATCGGTAATGCACCAGGCAGCGCTTCGGTTTCAAATTCATTGCCAAAGCCGGTCATATAGTTTAATTGTGTCGCCATTACTGACTCCTGTGAAAGTGGGGGAGTGTTATATTTTTGTTATTTACGCTAAGATACTCTCAAGTGAGACTAATATCAAACACACTGATTATGACCCTTGTAAATAAAAGTGAACAAATAAAAGTCGTATGTAAATAAATAAGTGATTCAATATGAAAATAGATTTAACGACATTTTTACCTTATCAATTAACACACTTAGCAACACAGGTAAGTAATGATTTTTCGAGTATTTATAAAAAAGAGTTTGATTTAACTATTCCTCAGTGGCGAATAATGGCTAATTTAGCGCAATCAGGCCAAAGCACAGCAAAGCAGTTATGTACTCAAGCAGATATGGATAAGTCGACAGTATCAAGGGCAGTAAAAACGCTAATAGATAAAGGGCTTATTTATAGTGAGTTAAATAAGCATGATAAGCGCGCTGCATTTTTAATGTTAACTGATAAGGGTATGGCTTTGTATGAAAAAATAACGCCACAGGCATTGCAGTGGGAATGTGAATTATTAAGCTGCCTGTCGGATGATGAACAACGCCAGTTAATCGCTATTTTTGATAAATTAAAAAATAAATTACAGGCATAAAAAAGCCCACAAAGTGGGCTTTTAAATACACTAATTTAATCAATCAAATTAGAACGTGTAACGAACACCTACACGCATTTCCCATAAAGAGGCATCGCGTTGTACAGACTGTTCAGCACTACGTGCACTGAAGTTTGAGTAAACGTATTGACCTTGGTCATTAATATTTACTTCAACCATCTTATTACCCACGAAAGAGCCTTTTCTTAATACACCCCAATCATCGTTTAACATATTCGTTAAGTTATCGATTACGAAGAATGCTTCACCTTTATGGCCATCCATAAAGCCAGGTACTTCTTGAGTGATTTTAAAGTTAAATTTCACGAACCAATCAGAGTTCTGTTGGTTACGACCAGTGATTTCACCACGTTTAAGACCTTCAGATGCGATAAAGTCATTAAACTCATTGATTTCATCAGCACTCATGTTGTAGACAACGTTTGGATCATTTTCAAGTGGTACATACAATAATTGACGCGCGCCATTAGAGTTTCTATCACCAAATTGAATATCGCCCGCACCCGTGTCGCGATTACTCTTGTAGGTAAAGCTATATGGTAAACCTTTGTATGCTTCACCAAATAGGTTAAAGCGAGTGTTATAACCATCGAAGAACTCGTGTTTATAACCTAGGTTTAATGTAAAGCGATGTGGGATTTCGTAATCAGATGATGCCACGCCAGGGTTACCTGGGTTTGATGTTGCTAGGTTACCGTAGTTTGAGCTGGCTACAGAGCTAGTCATTGGGTTTACATCATCTGCATCAGTGTAAGCGTATGAGAACTGAACGCTAACGCCATTATCAAACGCTTTACTTACTGCAGCAGATATAATTGAAGACTCACCACTATCACCATTCACATTTGTTAGTAATAGTTCACCACTACGATATTTACCTGGATTTAATGGATCTTCTTTTCTTTCATAGATAGGACGACCATCAAAAGTAGTTTTACCAGAATCTTGTAAAGCAATATCTACAAGAGTCGCTGCATCTCGCTTCTTAGTGTAAAGGTAATCCAAAGCAATAACATAGTCGTTTTCTGTAGTATATGTAGCACCTAAAGAGTACTTCCACTCTGATGGAATTTCAAAGTTAGGATCTACCGCGTTCGTTGTAGCATCACCCGAACCAATTTCAGTATTGGCTACTTTGTCAAACATATCTTGTGGAACGTCGTAACCTGGAGTACCACCATTTACATTTGGCGTATCAAATAGGTCAACTAGAGTGACTTCATCATCACCAGAACCAACTTTATAAGAATTACTGATATCGCTGATATAAGCACCAATATTGGTGATACCATCATTTGAATATGAGTTAGACAACCATACATTAGGGTTACCGCCTGAGAACAAGCCAACACCCGCACGTACTTCTAGTGCATCGGTTGCATACCACTCAAAACCTACGCGTGGTTGAATTAAATCAATACCGTCAAAAGTAGACTGATTGCTAAAACCGTAACGATTAGTGAAATTCTGATTTAATGTTGGTTTGTCATCGCTTGAATAGCTGTCGTAACGAAGACCAAATGTTAATGATGCATCGATATCTGAAAAGCTGTATTCATCTTGTACATAAAATGTATTTTGTGAATAAGCAAAGTTAGCAGCTGCATCATTTGGGTTATTCGTACTTGCAGAGTTATTATAATAAACTGCATTAGCAATCCCATTTCTGTATGCGTCAATCGAAGCAAAACGCCATTCACCTTCAGTATGTTGTACGAATTGGTTAAATACTTCTAACTTTTCATACTCAAAACCAGCGGTAATCGTGTGCTGATCAAGGTAGTAGGTACCTGAGAATTTAGCTGTTGTGGTATCGTAGTTTAAATCATTTGATTGACGAGAGTCATCAGGACCAACGTACACCGTGGCATTATCTGTGCTGATTTGGAACTCACCAAAACCGCTTGCTGCGTCTAAAGATTGAACGCGAGCGTCAAGCTCTGATTTACCTAAACGAACTTCAGTTGAAAAGTTGTCATTCCAATCAGAGTAAAGTGATGCAACGATTGAGGTAAACTCAGCACCTTGCTCATAAAAGTGGCTGTCAAATGCGAGCTCATCACCATCTGCATCTGATTGCGATAAAGTAAAGCCATCATTGTAGTTATAAATTAGGTTAGCACGGTGATCATCGTTGATGTTCCAATCTAGCTTCACTAAGATTTTTTCATCTTCTACTGGTGAGCTTGCTGGTGTAGCACCGGCTTCGTAACCATAAACATCACGTGTAATTTGTTTAATTTCATCAATTTCTGCAGAAGACACTAAAGATGAATAGTTAAACTGTTTAACACCTTCAAGTTTTTCGTAAGAAGTGAAAAGGAACAGCGTGTCATTAATTAGCGGTAAACCAACATTAAAGCCATAACGTTTTTCACTGTAATCGCCGTTGTCAACGTCATTACCTTCAATCTTATCGCCTTTCATTGAATCGTTAGTGTAATCGTAGAATACACCACCGTGAATGTCGTTGCCGCCAGATTTGGTCACAGCGTTGATGTTACATGATGTGAAACCACCATATTGAACATCAAAAGGGGCTAATTCTACCGCTACTTGCTCGATTGAATCAAAAGAGAACGGAGCGCGAATAGTAGGGTAACCGTTTGAGCTTAAACCAAAGTTATCGTTCATGCGAACGCCATCAAGGGTTAAGCTGTTAAAACGTGGATTACCACCACCACAGTTGATTGAACCACGGCTATCATCGATAGCAACGCGAGGGTCAATACGAATAATATCTTTTAAATCACGGTTAATAGCTGGTTGATTTTCAAGATCGCTTAATGTGAATGTTGAAGCAGGACCCGTACCACCAGACATAGTGCTAATAGGGCGACCAGTTACTACAATTTGTTCAACATCTGAGATATTTTCAAGTGAAGTATTAACAGGGTAGTCGCTACCAATGTTCAAGATAATATTATTGAACTCTTGGTCAGCGTAGATGTCTGAGTCTACGATTACTTTGTAAGGGCCGCCAACACGAAGTCCTTTAGCAGTAAAGTAACCTGCGTCATTTACTTCAGTTGTTTTAACAGAGCCTGAAGGAACGTGTAAAATAGTAATTTTAGTTCCTGCAGCAGGGTTACCGTTAGGTCCAGTTATTTGACCTTTAATTGCTGAGGTTGTTTCGTTTGCAATTGCAGCACCACTCACACCAACACATGCTGCTATAGCAAGTGATAGAGCTGTTTTGCGAAGTTGAATTTTCATTTTATTTTCCCGTGTAGTTAAATAAACTTTTAATAGCTTTTTTATTTTAATTTTGGCTTAAGCGACCGCAAAATACACTTAACCCAAAATACTTGCATAGTGTACCTCATTTGTTTGTTACAAATAAAATACAACTGTAATTTTTTTATTATAAAACACTTTATTTATGAAATTTAGCATTTTATCTATGTTTCAATATTTTACCGTGCAAATAGTAAGTAGTTTTTATGACAAACAGATGAAAAGTGATTTTTTCCATAAAAAAAGCCATTACATGCATGTAATGGCTTTTTTTATTTTACGAGTTTTTGATGTACAGGCTATGTATTAAAACTTATAGCTAACACCAATTTTAGCTTGCCAAGCAGACGAGCTAGTTTGATATTGGCTATAGTTACGAACATCAGCGCCATTAAATCTGCTATCAATTATATAACGACCTTGATCGTCTAAGCCGCCAAAGTCGTAAACTGCTTGGTCAGAGAAACCTAAGCGCTTTTCTACGCCCCAATCACTGTTTAATAAGTTAGCAAAGTTATCAATCATAAAGTAAACCTCACCGCTATGACCTTTTGCAAAACCAGGGATCTCTTGTTTAACGCTAATATCCATAGTGGTAACCCATGGTTGCGTGCCTGAGTTACGATCTAAGATTTGACCTCGCTCAGAAATACCCGCTCTATTAAGTAGTGTTTCAAGTTCACTCCATGATAGCCCTGATTCATCCCAATTTACATTGGTATCATCTGCACCAGTTGGAATATACGCTAAATAAGCTGAGCTTGAATAAAAGTCACGCGTATCACCTAAGTCACGATCTTCATACATACCCATAGTATAGCTAAATGGACGACCAGAGCGACGTTCGAAATACACATTAAATCTTGTGGCATAACCACTGAAGAACTCAGTGTTATACGCTAAATTAACTTTAAAGCTATGCTCTACTTCATACGCACCACGGGCAGCAAAGTCTTCATTACGGCTCTTAGTAATATTGTATTGATAGTTGCTTTGTGCACGTGAAGAAGAACCTGAAGACGCTTCTGTTACATCTTGATGTGCATAGCTTGCTGAAATATAAAGGCCATTTTCCCACTCTTTAGCAAGTGCTGTTGTAAAAATAACAGAGCGACCGTCTTCTGCTGAATTAGTCATTGCTATATCAAAGTTATCAGCTAAATCACCGTTGTAAATACTTTCATAGATGATACGTTCGCCGTCGGCTGCTACACCTACAGGTTTAATGGCGGTGTTATGCCACACAGCTTCGTTTTCTTTTTTGTGATAAGCAATTTCTGCTTGCCATTTAAAGCCTTCGCCTAGTAACTCAGAATCAAAGTCGTACTCAAAACCAAGTTGTGCACGAATACTTGACGGTAGTTCAAAATTTGGGTCAACATAGTTTGTACTACCCGCACCTTGTACTAGTGACCCTTTTATAGCGTCTGGTACTTGAGTGATATCAGCTTGATTATTAGCATAGTATTCGTCAATAACGCTTTGTGGTGCATCTACAAAAGTAATGCCATCGTTTTGGAATGAGTTATTGTACCAAACGTTAGGAATACCGCCTTGGAAACGACCTACACCACCGTTAACTGTTAACGCTTCAGTTGCGTAATACTTAAAGCCAATACGTGGGAGTATAATATCTAAACCATCTAGGTTTTCTTGGTTGCTAAAGCCATAGGTGCTTAAAAAGTTTTCATTGAGTGTTGGTTTATCATCAGAAGATAAACGCTCATAACGAACACCTGCCGTTACTTCTAAATCATCACCAACATAAAAAGTATCTTCAATGTAAAGCGCTAATTGATTACGAGTTGCATCGTAAGCAGTATCGTTCGGGTTATTTGTATAAGCATTACTGTAACTAAAATCGTATTCTCCTTTGTAGTTACCTACTTCACGATTTTCAAAACCATTAAAGTTATCAAACTCCCATGAACCCAGTGAATTAGCTGCAAAAAGGTTGTATAAGTTTAACGACTCATATTGCATACCAAAGTTAATTTCATGCTCGTCCATCAAATAAGTGGCATCAAGAGAAAGTGTTAAATTTTCTGTTGCTGAGCTATTGGCATGTCGAAACTCATCGATACCAAAGTTATAAGAAGGTCCGCGGAAGTATTCTTCAACTTTAACGCTACCAATATCAGAATTTGTTAAACTTCTTGATGATACATCTTTGTATGCAATACCGATTTCAGTTGAAAAGTCTTCGTTCCAATCCGAGTATAATTTGGTTGCAAAGTTATTAAACTTAGTGGCGTATGTGTAACGACTTGATGCAAGCTGAACTGATGTACCTCCAGTACCAAAGTTTGTTTCATCTTTGTCATCTTGCCACTGATAGGTAAAATCTAAACGATGATCATCAGCAATGTTCCAGCTTAATTTTACAAGTAATGTTTCATTGGTGTCTTTAGGGTCGCCACCAAGAGAATCGGTTAACCCGTATTCGTTATTTAGAATATTAAGAAAGCGGTTATAGCTTTCTTCACTCACATCGTATTCGTTGGTTGCGCCTGAACCTTCAAAACCATAGTCTAAATCTAGTTCGCTCGACCATTTATTGTAGTTAACAAAGTAAAATAAGGTATCGTCTATAAGTGGGCCGCCAACATTAAAACCGTAGCGTTTTTCAGTTTGATTTGGCTCTACTTGTTCGACAATATATGTACGGTGGCCATCGTCATCTAAAACAGGGCGGTTATCAGCAAACACTTGAGATATACTGTCTACATCGCCTGCAATATCAGGTGTTGATGTTTCGTAAAAACCAGAAAACTTAAATTCGTTAGTACCTGACTTAGTTACCGCGTTAATAGTACCACCACCAAAGTTACCTTTAGAAGCAGAGAATGGAGAAACATCAACAGATATTTGCTCAATTGCATCAAGGGCTACCGGAGGCTGTGAAGTCGGGTAGCCGCCGTAACTTAAACCAAAGTCATCATTTTGGCCAATACCATCTACGGTTAAACCATTCGTACGTGGGTTGCTGCCAGCAAAAGTTAGCTCACCATTACCATTAATACTCGCAAGCGGATTTAAACGTGCGATATCTTTAATGTCACGGTTAAAGCTAGGCATATTATTGATAGTATCTTCGCCAAACGTACTACTAGAGCCACCTGACTGTTGTACAATTTTATAACCAGAGACTTCAATCTTTTCAATGTTTAGCGGCGCTAATTGCGATGTTAATCTGTAAGTTTCGCCAAGGTTTAAAAAGATGTTTTCAACGGTGGTATCGTTAAACGTATCAGAGTCGATGATCACAGTGTAAGGTCCACCAACACGTAAACCATTCGCAATGAAAGTACCACTTTCATTGGTCGTTAGTTCACTAATTGTGCCGGTTGGTTGATGAACAACCTTAATTTTAACGTTTGCAGCGCTCGCACCTGAAGGTGTGGTTATTTTACCACGCATTGCAGATGAAGTGTCAGCAGCCATAGCGCTTGTTGAAACTCCTAGAGCTAGAATTACAGCCCCAGTTAATTTCGAAAGGCGAAGCTTAGTCATAATGTTGATTTCCCATGTAGATGATTTAAGTTAGAAACTAAATTTAATTTTGTTTTTGCTGTGTTAAGGCCATTTTTGATTGCGTGTTAGCAGGATCAAATAACGTATTTAACAATCCAGCTAAGCGAATGCCAGCTTGTTGCAAGCGGGTTTTCACAATAGGGGTGTTAGTGAAAATATAGTCGTAGCTAATATTCTCATCTGTTGATTTGTATATTTGTAAAGCAAGGTTATGTGACTCTTCTAGCCAGCTTGTTGGCGTACTATGTAAATACTCGCTAATTAGTTCGCTGTTGTTGGTATTTATAAATTGAGCATATTCAGTAAAAGATAAATTTTCATTTTCTACTAGCTTAGTATCCCACAAGCTATGAAGATTGGTTTGTTGGTTGAAGAAAGAAACCTGAATGCGATTACCGCCCCTATCTTCAGCTCTACCTGCATGAAATGGTTGATGGCTGTCGCCGACTAAGTGCACTAAAAAACGTAAACTAAACTGCTTTGCTGCAAGGCTCGCTTTATCATCTTTCAATACTTGAATTGAATAGTGAATCCCTTCTAATATGTTTGTTACTGATTCTTTGTGTTTAGTGTGGTCGTGGTTAAAGCTAAATTTTGCATCGTCATCTGCGTTAATATAGTGCCAGCGTGATGACTTTTTTTGCCAAAAATCACCTGGTGCAGAGCGCATTTCATCTGGCCATGTGGAAACCTGTGCTAAAGATTCACCGTTAAGATAAGGAATAAGTGCAGCTTTGGTGGTTTCGCTTATGTGCGACTCTGCAATTTTTCCAACAACGCGGTGGCCGTTTTGCCCCCACGCATTACAGTCTGTGCTTGCAAATATTGCACTAATTAAAAGTGTTAATGAAAGCGAATATTTTACATTTATCTGCATCGAGGCATCCTAGTAAGTGTGATATCTAATTTGTAAAAGCTTATAAGGTCAATTGTCCTCATTTTTTTAGTTGATAGAAAGGACTCAATAAAATTCATACTTTCTTATTTAAAATTATTTATATTCAATGGGTTGTGTTTAATGGGTAAAATTACCTATTGTAATAAGTAATTAAAATTGTTCAAATGAGTTATTACTCTAATTTAAACGGGTGTTTTTTGAATATTAAGAAGTTAATGTTGCATAAAACAGCGATTGTTACATTTATGTTTCTGGGCGTGTTGCTAAGTTGGTTTTCAGGTCAAGTTATTGTGGGCGAGGAAGATATAACGTTTCCAGTAATAATTGAGACATCAACGACATGTCAAACAACGGCAACAGCTAATAAGAGTCAACTTATAGTATTTACCCCCTCAAAATACGTTGCTCAATTACTTACTCAAAATCTCTGTGGTGACAAAGTAGTGGCAAAACAGTATGGCTCTGTCATTGGCTATTGGGGGTATAGAACCGTTGATAGCTTAGAGTTTGTAGGTAAAGGTATTGCAGATTTAATTTTAGCGAAAAATAATATTATGGATGCGTTTAAGGCTGAATCTACTTACAACTATCAGCCTGTGGTTGGCTTTTCTGATTACACTGCGTTTTTTATCTCTTCAAAAGAAAAACCAAAGATCAGCAAACAATATTTTTTAGATAAAAAAATCGGTCTGTTAGATTATCCAACGAGTCGCTCAGGGCACATTTTACCCAAACAAGCCTTTAAAGAGCTAGGCCTAAACATTGCTCATCTAAAAATAACCTATGCGAGTTCACATAATGAATTGAGAGAATTATTGGCGAACGGGGAAGTAGACCTTATTGCCTCTTTTTGGAGAGAAAGTGACAGTCAGCGTTTTTCAAAAAATTATATTACGCCTATTAGTAGTAATGTGGCAGGCACCCGTTGGTACTTAAAAATGCAGCACAACAATACTGATTTACTCTGTGCTGTACAGTCTCACTTATTGAGTATGTCTAAAGAACAATCGTTTCAATATTATCAAGATGTTGAGCCATATTGGCAGTGCAATAGTTACCCCGTTACCTTTATAGGGGAGTCGTAATGAATAGGTTAATATGGATAATATGCACAATTTTTTTATTCTTGGTTTTCTCGTCTGTTTTTTATGTTTCGACAATGCAAAAACAACAGCAAGTAAATAAATTACAAATAATACAAATAGAAAAACGAATCGCTTTAGACTTACCTTTGTTAGATTTATCAAATGAGCTGCTTAAACACTCAGGTAATAAAGCAGCTTTACTTAATTATATTCAAATCTTAAACACCTTTATTGATAGAACCGGTATTGAGGTTGTAGCTATAACGCCACAACATGAATTTGATGCTTCTTTAAAAACTTCCACAGAGTTTGTTCGAGAGTTAAATAGTAATAATGGTGTGGTGTTTATTGTTTTGTCTTTGAGGCAGCCGTATTTTACGCATGATGTGGTGGCTATTTATGGGATGCTTTTTATTCTTAGCATATTACTAACATACCTAATAAAATTAGCCTATATCAACAAAAATGATGATAAGCAGGTTATTCACGCAGAATCAAATACTGCAGAGTCAAAACCATTAACCCTGATCATTGATTTAAAAAGTAAAACCTTATCGAGTAGCGCTTCTTTGGAGCACCAAGTGGCTTTGGCAAACAAACCTCTATGTTTTTATTTAGCGCTTGTTGAATATTGCACTAACAATTCAGAGATCAAGCTTAATCATAACAAGAATGTACCCGAGGAATTGATAGAGCTTGCCAATAAGTATTTCTATCGTTTAGTTGAGCTTGGTCATACAGTAAGAAAGCGTCCAAACTTTAATAACAGTCTAGAGAAAACATTAAGTGAAATTCGTGCCGCACTGGATGACGTGTTAAATGATTGCCCTGAACAAAAGGGATTATACTACCCACCGAAAGCATTTGGAGAGGGCTCACGCTCACGAATGCACAGTTATGGGTTAGCAAATGTGGGTCAAGGAAATATAGAAATAATAGGAAAGTAATCGTGGTTTGCTACTTAACAATAACTCTGATTAAGAGAGCTTAAATTGGCCTGGTTAGCACATAAATCTCAACGATGAGTGTCATTACTATATCAATGACACTCATCGTTGTTCAATACAGATTACTATTTAGGTGCAAACTCATGTGCATCAACAGGGCTGTGCTCTGCAAAAAATCGTTTTAATGCCTGAGCGTCCGTTTCATCGGTGCTTACGAATCCTTTCATGTGAGTAATTTTAGGGTAACTATCGCCACCAGAAGCATTATATTCATTAATACTCATGCGGTATGTTTTGTTTATATCAAGCGGCTTGCCGGCGATGAACACGTTAGTTACTTGATCCTCTTTAAGTTCAAAGGCTAGGTTGTGGTATTGCATGTAGGCTCCAGAGTCTGGTGGGAAACGCGTCACGACATTTAAATAGGTTAAAATATCATTGCCTTTGAAATCGATATAGGCGACACGGTTTCTAAAAGGCTGTACTTTGAGTATGTCTTTATAACTCACGTCACCCGCATTGATGCTATCGCGAACACCGCCACCACTGATAATGCCAAAATCGGCACCTACGGTATTCATTTGCGCTTGAATAATTACCCGAGCAAGGTTAGTTTGTTCAAAGCGTACTTTGTTACGATCACCCTCGAGTCTGTCATTCACAAAGCCAATTTTACCTTCAATTTGCTTTGCACCTTTTTTTTGGTACGCCGCTAAAAAGGTTTGTAGTTCTAGATCTGGTTTAATGTAATTTGCAGCAAGTACGGATTTTACGCTACCGTCTTTTTGCTTTTTATCTACGTACAAATTAACCGGTAATAATTGATAACTTAGCAGTGATAATTGACCGTTTTCTAATTTAAACTCCGCTTTACCCACATACTTACCCCATTCATGGGCTTGCATTATCCAGGTTCCATTTTGCTGATCAGGTTTACAGGCTAAACCTGGCTTAAAATTCTCATCTGTGACATTTTCTGCAGCCATACACACTGGCTCTTGGGAATGGCCACCAATGATCATATCAAGGGCATTTTTATCTAAAGAGCGAGCAAGCGTAACATCACCTGGGGCATTTATCCCATAATTGGCATCTACATAATGCCCCATGTGCGTTACCGCAATAGTAATATCGGGATTGTATTTTGCTTTTAATGTTTGGGTAAGTGAGGCGGTTATCTCAACCGGATCTTTAAAATCTAAGTGACCAATGTATTGCGGGTTACCAATTTTAGCGGTATCTGTCGTTGTTAACCCAATTACGGCAATGGTTAAGCCGCCTTTGTTGAATATTTTATAACGTTCAAAAATAGTTTCGTTAGTTTGTTTATCAAAGATATTAGCCGATAAAAGAGGGAAGTTAGCCCATTGCTGTTGTTGTTTTAATACACTTAATGGATTATCAAACTCATGATTACCTAGTGCCATTGCGTCATAGCCAATTTTCGACATGCCTCTAAAATCAGGCTCAGCAAATTGCAGGTCTGATTCAGGGATACCAGTATTAATATCACCACCTGATAATAATAACACCTGATGCCCTTGTGCTTTTGCATCGGCTCTTAGCTGGTCGATTAGGGTTTTACGCGCAGCCATACCATATTCGCCTTTTTCATTATGCCAAAAACGACCATGATTATCATTGGTATGAAGAACAGTTAAGTAGTGTACTGCAGGTTTATTGACAGAGTCACTGGCACAGCCATATAAACCAAGAAATAAAATGAGAAAAACAAGAGTACGCATAAAATACCTATCGATTAACAAAACTCAGTATAGTAGGCGGCTAGTTTAAACTAGTTCGAGTTTAAAAAAACGCACTTATTCATGTTTTTTCAGCCAATGAGGCTTCACGTTGCTGCTCTACAACCCGTTTTCTGCGTGCGAGCTCATCATGTGCGTATTGAGATTTTTGATGATTTACATCAATCATCCATTTCAAAAAGCTGACGGGAAGTTGGGTGTATGGTTCACCTTGGTGTAGCCCAAAGTCACAAATAGTCGTGTTGTTTGCCATTATATTTACTCCTATCACTGTGTAGGCTGATAATAACAAAAAAAGAGTGATTAATAAGGGGCTTTTTAAGTACCTTGCTAGGCTTAAAGTTAATTAAAAAAGAGTCCCCTTGATGTATTGCAAGGCTCTCAGACAATTAACTATTCATAACGTGTTTAAAATTAAAATGTAAACAGTTGTAACTGCAGTGTAATTACTTTGATATGAATTGTAGCGTTAAGTGCTTATGTATCGATTTATAAAATGAATCACACTATTCTATGACGCCTAATGACAATAAAAAATAGGAATAATAATGAAGAAGCTTATCTTAGCGTCAATTTTAACTGCAGCGAGCTTTTCAAGCGCAGCAACCATAGTCGAAATGCAAACGAGCCAAGGAACGATAGAAATTAACTTGTTTGATCAACAAACACCTAAAACAGTAGAAAACTTCCTAAGTTATGTTAATGATGCTGCGTATAATCAAACAGTAATACACCGCTCTGTTGATAAGTTTGTCATTCAAGGGGGAGGTTTTACTTTTTCTGATGAAATGGATCCCATTACAACCAAGCCAGCGGTTATTAACGAACCTGTTTACTCTAATGTAAAAGGCACAATTGCCATGGCAAAGCAGGGCGGCAATGAAAACAGCGCCACTAGCCAATGGTTTTTTAATATGAGTGATAACAGCCAAAACTTAGATTTACAAAATGGTGGGTTTACCGTTTTCGGACAAATAACAGCACAAAGCCAAGAAACTTTAGATAAAATAGCGGCCTTAGTTCATTGTGCAGAGGTACCATTGGTTGGTATTACTAAAGAGCAATGTTCAGATGAAAATGTGGTTATTAGTAATCAAAACTTAGTATCAATACAAACGGTGGTTGTGCTTGATGACGATCCTAATTCAGCACAAAATTTAACACCTAAAGAAAATACATTAATTGATAACGTAGAAGTGACACCACCACAAAGTTCAGACTCTAGTGGCAGTATGGCATGGTTATTAGGCGCACTATTGCTTGTAGCACCTAGGTTAAAACGCACTAAATAAGCCGTAAAAATAACGGCGACTTATCATAGCCGCCGTTTTTTTAGTTGTAAAGTACGCTCACCAGTAGCATTACCCACATTACAAACACAGCTAAGCAGCCTAGCAAAAATACTCTAAAACGGGCTCTTAAATGATTACTACCAAGGTGAATGAGGCTATGAATAATGCGTGTCGCTACAAATATACACGCCAATACTGCAATAGGGACACTCGCCATATTAAGCTGTAAAGCAAGCAAACATCCCGCATAAAAAAGCACAGGTATTTCAAATTGATTACTAAAATTACGATCAGCGACTCTGACATGATCGCCCGCATTATCAAGGCGCATAGCAGCAAAGTCACTTAGCTGTATGTGTTTGTTTTTAGCCGCCGCAAAACGTCGTTTTCCCATTATTACCATCACAACTAATGAAAGTGTTACCTGAACGAACATGGCTATTATTATTATCTTTTCCATAACTTACCTTATTATTTATATTAACTATTCACAATGTGTTACACAATTAAGTGCTAATTAGTAGCATAGTATTAATAGATAATGGTAGCTTATAAGTGATTTAGTCTTTTTATAACACTAAGCCCATATTTAACAGCAATGGATATAACTAAAATGAAACACATCATCGGCTTAAGTGCAATTGCACTGGCAATATTAAGCGGTTGTTCGAATACCGCCACTCTTTCTCAATCATCACAAACATCACTTTTATCACCAACGCTTGTTGTAAGCCCTAACGATAATCGTGAATACAAAACACTAACACTTGCCAATGATATTGAAGTGATTTTAGTTTCTGATCCAAGCGCAGAAAAATCAGCTGCTTCATTGAGTGTCGGTGTCGGCCTGCTGCACGACCCAATGAGCCAACAAGGAATGGCGCATTATTTAGAACATATGTTGTTTTTAGGCACTGAGCGCTACCCTGACACTAAAGGGTACTCCGATTTTATGACTAAAAACGGTGGGGCGCATAATGCCTATACGTGGCTCGATATTACAAACTACATGTTTAAAATTAATAACGATGCGTTTGATGAAGGCTTAGACCGCTTTTCAGACTTTTTTAAAGCCCCTAAGCTTTACCCAGAATACACAGAAAAAGAAAAAAACGCAGTGAATGCTGAGTGGTCAATGCGTCGTGAAATGGACTTTTTTGGCCAATTTAAACTTGCACGTAAAATGATGGGTGAACACCCAGCTAATCGATTCTTAATTGGTAACCTTGAAACGTTAGGCGATAAAGCTGATAGTTCATTACACAAAGAAACTGTTGATTTTTATAATAAATATTATTCATCAAATATTATGAAAGTGGCGTTAATTTCTAATTTACCGCTTGAAGAAATGCAGAAAAAAGCAGAAAAATATTTCGCTGATATTAAAAATAAAAATATTGAAAAGCCAAAAGTATCAGCCAAGCTAGATTTTGATAATGCCGGTGGTAAACGTGTTTTTTACTCGCCAAACGAAGACGTTAAACAATTACAACTCGATTTCACAATTACTAATAATCAAACTGAATTTGCAGTAAAACCTAATCGTTTTGTTGCCTATTTACTTAGCAATGAAATGCCAGGTAGTCCAGCGCAAATATTACGTGATAAAGGTTGGGTATCGCAGTTATCCGCGTCTGCTTCACCAAATCAATATGGTAACTATGGCTCTTTAAATGTGAATATAGAGCTGACTGATGAAGGCATGAAAAACCGCGAATCAATTGTCGCGACAATCATGCAATATATTGACTTGATTAAGCGTGAGGGCGTTAATAGTAAGTACTTTAATGAAATTCGCACTTCTTTAAATAATCAGTTTAAATTTTTAGAAAAGGGCGATGAGTTTAGCTACGTCAGTGCGCTGACTCAAAGCATGCAAGATTATCCGTTAAATCATGCGATAAACGCACCGTACTACTATGCTAAGTTTGACGCTGATGCGGTGAACAATGTACTTAAGCAACTTAATGCCGATACACTGCGCATCTGGTATATTTCTCAACAGGAAGATACAGATTCTGAGCTGCATTTTTACGATGGCAAATATAAAATTAACGATATTAGCGACGCAGAAATTGCCAGCTGGGAAAAACCAAGTGAATTTAATTTAGCCTTACCAAGTGTTAACAATTTACTGCCAGAGAGTTTTGCAATTAAAACGCAGGCTTTTAAAGAGCAAAAACACCCTGAGCTTAGCTATGATAAAAACGGTGTAAAAATCTGGCGCCAAGCAAGCCAGCAGTTTGCAGAGCAGCCTAAAGGTTTAGTTGAGGTGTATATAAACACACAAACAGGGTTGCGTGATATTAACTCAACCGTCCTTTATTCTGTGTGGGCAGATTTATATAACACCCAATTAAGTCAGCTACGAACCGAAGCGGCTATTGCCGGTATGAATGTTAATTTAAGCTCAAGCAATGGCTTAGTTTTATCATTAAGTGGTTTTACCGATAAACAAGATACTTTACTTAAACAAGCGTTAGCTGGATTTGACGATGAAATTTCAGCGCAAGCATTTAATCAAGCGATTGACCGTTATCAACGTGATTTACTCAATCAGCAAAAACAGTTCCCGTATGCACAAGCGTTTAGTGAATATTCAAAACTGACTAGAACCGGTAGTTTTGATACTGACGCGCTTATTAAGGTAGCTCAATCACTGACACTCGCTGATTTACAAGCATTAAAACAAAGCACCTTAGCGAATAATAACTTACGTGTATTTAGCTTTGGTAACTATGATCAAAAAGATATTGATGCCATTGCTGCTGAATTAACGGCTATCTTACCAAATAATCATACAAAATCTGAGTTTGCTCGCAGTAAAGCGTGGTTACCGCAACCGGGTGAAGCGCGCGTATTACACAAAGATATTGATGTAGCCGATGTAGCCGTTGTCGATATGACCATTCACCCAACGCCAGGTTACAAACAAAAAGCGCAGGCGGCGGTTTTACAAGGACACTTTAGAACAATCGCGTTTGACAAAATGCGTACCGAAGAACAACTAGCTTATGCGGTAGGGGCGTTAGCACGTCCTATTGAGGATTACTCTGGTATTGGTTTGTTTATTCAAACACCGGTTAAAGGGCCAAAAGAAATTCAAGTACGCTTTGATAAGTTCAAAAAAGAGTACGCTTCTGAGCTTAATGCTATGAGTGAAGAAACATTTGCACAGCTTAAAAATGCAACTTTGGTATCGTTAAAAGAACAGCCAAAGAATTTAAGCGACGAAATGAGTCCATTGATTAACGATTGGTACCGTGAGAACTTTGATTTTGATTCAAAACAAAAGTTAATTGCAGAAGTAGAAAAAGTCACCCTTGCTGATATTAAAGACTACTACCAGCAAACCATGTTAAATCCACAAGCAGCCCGCTTAAATGTGCAATTACGTGGCAGTAAGTTTAGTGATAGCGAGTTTGCTGATTTGCCAAACCAAACTAAAGTGACAAGTTTAGATGCTTACTACAGCGATATAAAATTGCAAAAGTAAGTTGAAATTACTCAAAAACCAAACAAAACCCAGCCATTGTTGACTGGGTTTTGTTTTAACGGCGTTAATTATGGTTTTAGTAAAATGGCTACCATTGCCATGTTAGGCCATAAGTAAAAAGCCAATGATGGCAAAGCCTGCAGCAATTAAGGTATAAGGTAATTGCGTTATAGCATGAGTGATCAAATTACAGCCAGAGCCTTGTGCTGCTAGTACGGTTGAATCAGAGTAAAAACAGGCTTGGCTACCAAATGAAGACGCTGAAAGCAATGCGCCAATCACCAATGGAATATTTGCATCAACCGCCGTCGCAAGGGGCATGACAATAGGAATTGAAACCGCAAAAATCCCCCAACTTGAACCCGTCGCAAACGCTAATATCGACATCGCAATAAATACCACCGCAGGTAAATAGCCAGCGGTCATATACGGGCTTAAGCTGCCAATCACAAATTGTGGCAAGCCAATTAAGTCGCATACATCTTTAAAAATAAAGGCGGCAATCACGGTTCCAATTGCGGGGATCATACTTTTAAAACCATCCAGCATACGCTCAATCATTTCGCTGAAGCTCATTAATTTTTGTAACGCATAAAATGGCAAAGTGACAGCCATTGTCGCTAATAGACCTTTGTACACATCTATTTCAAAATATACGGTAAATGCAACTAATAAAATAATCGGCAACAAAAAGTTATATAACTTACCTTTAGGATCCGCATCTTCAAAGTGTTCTTCCGCTGCTTTTACTGCATATTCATCGGCGGTTTGTACTTGAGTATAAATCACAGGCTCTAAAATAGGAGCGTGACTTAGCGCCTGTTGCTCGGCTTTTTTCATTGGGCCAAAAGTAGGGATCACGCCGGCAATAACCAGCACCACAGTCAACACCGCAAACCAGGCATAAAACATGTACGGAATGGCTTGAATATAAACGGCAATGCCTTTGCCTTCTTCTGCGATGCCGTTATCCACTAACAGGCCACCAAAAAATACAGCCCACGTTGACAAAGGGACGAGTACACAAATAGGCGCTGCCGTTGAATCAACAACGTAAGCGAGCATTTCACGACTCACTTTGAATTTGTCGGTGATCCGCTTCATGGTTTCACCCACGGTAAGCGCGTTTAAATAATCGTCAATAAATATCACGACACCCAAACAAAAGGTCATAAATAAGGAGGATCGTTTACCTCGGGTGTACTTTAAAGCCAAACTACCAAACGCTGAAGCCCCTCCAGTACGCACTAATAAGGCAATAAGCGCACCAAAGCCGCCACACACAAGTATTAACCAACCAATGGTTTCATCTGTCATTACTTTGAGTGATGTGCTGGCAAAATTTGAGAGAACTTTGCTAGGGTCAGCTAAAATAAAGCCAACTAATGCACCAATCAGCAACGATAAAATAGGGCGGCGTAAAACAACAGCCAATACAACCACTACCGCAGGTGGCAGTAGAGTTAACGCAGAAGGTTCAAGCATTTATAAGATCACAAAATTAAAAGCAGATTTAAAAAGTAAACTGCTTATACAAAAACAAAGAAGATGATAAGTTCGTTGTTAAATCATTTTCCAAGTCACTGCTTTTGCACGCGTGAAGGGCACTTAAAAAATTATGTTAAATTAATAGTTTTAGTGAAACGCGTTGGCTTTGGCGCCAGCCGGCGAAAGGAATGCATGCCGCTATTGTTGTGCCTTTAAAAACATCGGCGCAAAAATAATCTTCTTTTTTATTTCAGTCAATAAAAAAATATCAGGTCGTGAAAAATATTATCAGGAGTTATTTTGAATATTGCTTTTACAACAGAGCGCTTACACATACGCTTCGCACAAATAGCAGATGCGGCGGAGTTACTTAAGTTGGTTAATCAGGCTAATTTCACTAAATACATTGGTGATAAAGGTATTTATACCTTAGACGACGCTAAAAAATACATCAAAGACAGTTTTATATCTGCCCATAAGCAGCATGGCTTTGGGCCTTATATAATCGCATTACATGATGAAACACTAGTTGGTATTGTTGGGTTTTATCAGCGAGCTGTTCTGCAATATCCCGACTTAGGGTATGCGCTAAAAGACGGTTTTGAAAAAAAGGGCTATATTTTTGAAGCGGCAAATACCTTGCTAAACCATAGACAAAACTTAGGGATTAAACAGGTTACGGCGATCGCCCGTTGTGATAACCGCGCATCAAAAAATGTATTACAAAAGCTCGGTTTTAAAACCCAAGGTCAAGTTATAATAAAAAGCACTAACATTGCGGTAGATGTATATTTACTTAATACAGAGAAATATTAAATTCGCGCTTTTTCAATTTCTTTTGCCGCAAGGATGTTGATTTGTTGCCACATTTTTTCAAGAGTAGCCACCAATGAATCATAGCCATCAGCATCGATTGACATAACAGATGAAAAATTATGGATGCTTAGTAAACGCCTACCCGATTCTGGGTGAGTGTAGTATAAACGCCATAGACCTGAAATATCTGCATTACCTTGCAGATCACCGTTAAAGTGGTGTAGTTCGTATTCTAATTCGTAAAATGTTTGTTGCTGTTGGTCGGTAATAACGGGTAAGCCTTTGATAACCATCCAGTTTGTCATGGTATTAAATAATGTTTGCTGCGCGCTGGCACTGAGCATAACATCTGGCGACTCACCCCATAGATGATAATTAGCAGCATGGATTTGATTACTATCTACTTTCATAGCAATACCCCGATTATTCAATGCGCCTCTTAGGGTAACTGTTTGCACGCGCAGTTGTGCCTGTGTATCTTGCACATTTCGCGAAGAGTCATTAATGGGCTGCTCAAATTGGTAATACTGAATTGTTGTTTGAATAGCAGAGCTGCAACCACTGATAAAGATCACACCCGTTAAAAGTAAAAATAGTGCTTTCATTATTGCTTCCTCGGTTGTGGATCGTTAGGTAGTGATTTGTCAAAAATGAGCATATTAGGTTGCTCGTTTAAGCCACGAGTAAGAGGCTGAAACTCTTCTGTTAAACGCTTAATTTGTAGTAGTGTTTGCTCAAGTTGGTAGTGCACTTGAGAGCCTGCTTGATAGCTTGCCATGGTTTTGTCAAACTGGCGCATGGTTATTTCAAATTGTTCCATACTTTTGGTTATTTTTTCGAGATTACGATTAAAGTCGCCAGGTAAATTTTGTGTATCGGGCTTATTTAATAATGTGCGCATCTCACTGGCCAGAGCTTGATACTCGCTAAACGTAGTTTGCATTTTGGCTAAACTGTCTTCAATTTTTAAGTTATTCACTTTATTAAGTACATCCGATACTTGATCGGCAAGTACCGTTATACCGCTCGATACACTAGGAAATACATCGTATTGAGCAAGTTTTTTAAGCTCGCTTTTTGGGGTGTCGGTATAAAAGTCAAAATCGACGTAAACTGCACCGGTTAGCAAATTACCCGGTTTAAGTGACGCTCTCATGCCATTTTTAATCCACTCGTTAACGCTTGTTTTCCAATACTCTTTTGCTACCGAGGTGATATGGTATAAACGACCATATTCTACTTTTATCAATACTGGAACTGCGGTATTTTTGGCGCGAAAATGAGCCGGTTTCCCATCTATAATTACATTGGTGGGCGCTTCAACCACTGTGCCGACGCGTGTACCTCTATACTCAACTGGCGCACCAACACGGAGTCCTCTAATCGATTGTTCGAATTCAATAAGGTAATAATCAAAATCATAAAAACGCTCTTCTAAAGCTTGCTTATAACTTTGACTCAAAGAAAAGCTATGACCATCTTGTGCTAAATCGCCAGGGGCTTGCTGATCAGGTAAGCCAACAGAAATACCACCTTTTAATAATTTGCTTAGTGAACCGGTGTTAATATTTATGCCATCAGCAGAGAGATCTATTTCAATACCTGAGTTAACCCAAAAAATAGAGTTTAAGGTGATCAGGTTCTCATAGGGGGCTTTAATAAAAATACCGTATTGCATTGCTTGGTTTTTCCAATCAAAGGTGGCGGTTTCTATTTGGCCTATTTTGTAGTTTTTAAAAAATATGCCAGTACTCACATCAAGTACTTCAGCATTGTAACTGAGTAACTTAAAGCGCCCACCTTGAACATCTTTACCAATTAATGCGGGCTCTTCTTGCAGGGTAAAGCGTTTTTTAAGTTGGCTACTTTCTCCCGGTGAAAACTCTAAATAAACCCCTGAAAGTAGGGTGCTCATACCACTGATCCCAGTTTCATCAATGCGTGGTTTTACTACCCAAATACTGGCATCTTCGGTGAGTAAATTATCATAGTTTTTATCTATTTGTGCTCGGGCTATTACACTGTCTTGGCTATCAGAAAGGCGGACGTGATCAATTTGACCTATTTTGACACTTCGCACTTTAATTTCTGTTTTACCAGCAATAATCCCCTCGGCTTGGGGCATAGTGATGTAGATTGTTTGCCCTTTATTTAATTGATACTGATAAAGCATCCAAACACCAACAAATAAGGCAACCACAGGAATGATCCAAATTGCAGAAATACTTGGTTTTTGTGCTACGTTAGCTGTTTTAATCATGCTTTATTCTCTGCGTTATTATTTTTGGTGAGTCCCACAGTAGGCGAGGGTCAAATGCGTGTGCCGCCATCATTTGGCATAATACCATAACGGTAAAAAAGACGATGCCCAAACCGGGTGTAACCGACATTAAGTTTCCTAGCTGCACTAGTGCAACTAATATAGCCACAACAAACACATCAATCATAGACCATTTACCTATAAATTCAGTAAGTTGATACACTTTTGTGTAACCTTTTGTATGCAGGTTGGCAGGTTTTGTAACCATAAAGCACAAAAAGCTCAAAATAAGCGCTTTGGCTAACGGTACCACCACACTGGCAAAAAATATAATAATAGCAATAGGGTATGAGCCGCTATTCCATAACGTAATAACACCCGAAATAAGGGTTGCAGGTGTTTCATCCCCTAGGCTAATAGTGTACATAATAGGGAGCAAATTCGCAGGAATATAACAAATCAGAGAAGTAACTAACCATGCAGCCGCTTTTTGTACGCTGTAGGGGTTTCTTAAATACGTTTTACTGTGGCAACGAGGACAGATTGATTCAACGCTCAGTTGATGGCAAACATGGCAGGCTTTTATATTCTCATCAATAGCCCGCTCAGTGTTTGAAGTATTTTGAAGTGTAGTGACAGGGCTTACTTGTGACCACAGCCTAGCACGATTTAAACGCGTTAATGCACTAATATAAAAAATAACAAATCCCACATAGGCAAAAAAGCTGATACCAAAGCTAACCTCAGCCAATGACATTATTTTTACCATGCTAACTAAAACACCAATCAAAAATATTTCTGACATGATCCAAGGCTCTAGCGTTAAAGTGAATTTTAATAGCTTTCTTGCAACTGCTTGCGGCAGTGCTTTGAGTGCGCCTAAATGCAAAGGGATCAAAATAATCAGCAAACTCATAGGTAAAATAATAATGCTGATATCGATAAATAAGCCAAGTAGGTCACTATCATAGTTAAATAAAATCCGTGCTGCGTCGGGCAGGGTAATAGTTTGGGTAATGCCATTACTACTAAAAGAGATAAACGGATAAAACATACTGCTGAGCAACATTAATAATGCGCTTAAACTCAGTGCGACTATTTCAGTGTCATGGTTTATGTTAATACCGCGGATCTTATGGCTACAGCGTGGGCACAATGCCACTTGTTTGGCATTAATCTCGGGAATATCAATGATAAGATCACAGCTTGGGCAGGCAGTTTGCAAAATGTTAGCTTGTAATTAATTTAATAATTTAAATATTGCTATAAATAATAGTTAAATACAAACGCTGCGGCTAAATTACTAAAGAAAAGTAACCCCAATAACTGAAAATAAAAACGGATTAGGTGAAAGAGTGAAAATTGTATTTTTATTGGCCTTAGTGTGTTTATGTGGCGATAGTTTTGCATTTGTTAATGGTATTAAGCAGCACCAAGTCATTATTGCGGCTAACCCTACTGTTGCGCCTTATGTAATAAGTGAAAATGATTCAGGTATTCAGCTCGAGATTGTAAAGACAGCACTTAACAATCAAGACATAAATTAGGTTGATGTACATTACATGTCAAATCAGCGTGCAGATGCTTTATTGAATCAAGGCCATGTTGATATTGCATTGAATTACTCGGGTATTTTAATTGCTGGCATATATCGAAGCCAATCGGTTGTTAGTTATGAGAATGTGGTAGTGAGTCTTAAAAAGAGTAACTTCACTATTAATACTATTTACGATCTGGCGACTAAAAGTGTTTTAGCATTTCAAAATGCGCCTGCTTATTTACCTAAAGAATTTGGTCACAACTTAGAGAACTTGAGAGGCTATGAAGAAGTATTCAATCAACAAGCGCAGATACACCATTTAATGGCAGGGTGGGTTGATACGACTATTCTCGATAGACTTATATTTCTTCACTATTTAAAGGAATATCAAAAAGCCAATGCCACTAAAGATTTTGTTATTCATGCTATTTTTCAACCTGTGGCAAGGCCTGCGTATTTTAACAATGATTTGCTGAGACTGCAGTTTGATAAAGGCTTGGCCAACATAATTCAAAGTGGTGAATATCGCACCATCATGCTTAACTTAGATAAGCAATATACTCAGCGCGACTTCACTGCTCTTTAATTAATCAAATAAGGCAACAGTTTGACGGGTGAGTGCAATAAGCTCCCCCGATTGTGACCAAATACAGCCATCTTCTAAGCCGTAGCCATCTTTTGAATGATGAGTGATTGCTTCAAAACCCAACCATTCACCTGGCACTAAATTAGGCGCTTGTACAAACTCTAAATACCACGACATGCTACTAGCCGGTGCTGGTTGCTTAAACATTTGTAGTAATGTTGGCGGCCATGCGTCAGTAAGAGCAATAACATGAGCTTCTGTAATTTCTTCAGGCTTGTGTTTAAATCGCATCCAACCACCAAGGTGAGAGGTTTGCGCACTACTAAACGGCATGGCGCCTTGCTGTGGGCATAAATCAACATGCTGAAAAAACTCTGGCATTTTCCCAGGTACAAAGCCTAAACAATGGCCTTCGTTTACAGGGTGTAAGGTTAACGACTTTGATACCGGCACATTAATTGATGAGTTACGATTTTTTGCAAAACAGGCCTGCACGATGACACACACCGCATCATCTTGAATAGCCTTGGCGAGCACTTGGGTACTGCTTTTACCTTCACGTAATATTTCTACCGATAATGAAAACGGTTTTTCAGCCAATAATGGCCCTACAAAGTTTGTACTTAAAGAAAGCAATCTTCTTGATGAATCAACTTTATTGCGCATTGCTTGATAAAGTAACGCAGCAGAGAGGCCACCAAAAGCAGTACGGCCTTGGCACCAGTTAGCAGGAAACTGCATGGTATTGGTTAACGGGTCAGTTTCCTGACTCGCTTGGGCAGCTTGTTTTAATAATTGTTCAAAGTGCACAAATAATGTCCTTTTGCTGTTATTTGCTAAATTTATATCACACCCAAACTCATCAGACTAGACAAAAAATAAGCTCCCAAATTACAAAAAATCAGCAATCCCTACTCTTTTTAGGGTTATTTAGTAAATAAATTAAAAAAAATGCGTTTTTTTTCATTTTTACAGTTGAATTAACTTTGTGGCATCCCTATTAACTAGTCATCGAATGTATTAACGAATTTAGAAGTTGGAGAAGATTCATGGGTAGAATTATTGGAATCGATTTAGGTACTACTAACTCTTGTGTTGCAGTACTTGATGGTGACAAAGCACGTGTTATTGAAAATGCGGAAGGCGATCGCACAACCCCGTCTATTATTGCTTATACGCAAGACGGTGAAACGTTAGTAGGTCAACCTGCAAAACGTCAAGCGGTAACTAACCCAACAAACACGTTATTTGCAATCAAACGTTTAATTGGTCGTCGCTTTGAAGACGAAGAAGTACAACGTGATATCGGCATCATGCCTTTCAAAATTATCAAAGCAGATAATGGCGATGCATGGGTAGAAGCAGGCGGTGAAAAACGCGCTGCACCACAAATTTCTGCTGAAGTACTGAAAAAAATGAAGAAAACGGCTGAAGACTTCTTAGGTGAAGAAGTAACTGAAGCGGTAATCACAGTACCGGCATACTTTAACGATTCACAACGTCAAGCTACAAAAGATGCGGGTCGTATTGCGGGTCTTGAAGTAAAACGTATTATCAATGAGCCAACAGCTGCAGCCCTTGCATACGGTATGGATAAAAACCGTGGCGAAAACGTAGTAGCGGTATACGACTTAGGTGGTGGTACTTTCGATTTATCAATCATTGAAATTGATGAAGTTGAAGGCGAGCACACATTTGAAGTACTTGCGACAAATGGTGACACTCACTTAGGTGGTGAAGATTTCGATAACCGCGTAATTAACTACTTAGTAGCTGAATTCAAGAAAGACCAAGGTATCGATTTACAAAATGATCCGCTTGCTATGCAACGTGTTAAAGAAGCGGCTGAAAAAGCGAAAATCGAACTATCATCTGCACAATCTACAGAAGTAAACCTTCCGTACGTAACTGCCGATGCAACAGGTCCTAAGCACATGAACGTTAAACTAACGCGTGCTAAACTTGAGTCATTAGTAGAAGACTTAGTAACTAAGTCAATTGAGCCACTTAAACGTGCATTAGCGGATGCTGATTTATCTGTAAATGATATTAACGATATCATTTTAGTAGGTGGTCAAACACGTATGCCACTAGTTCAAAAAACAGTTGCTGAGTTCTTTGGTAAAGAGCCACGTAAAGACGTTAACCCTGATGAAGCAGTTGCAGTAGGTGCAGCGATTCAAGGTGGTGTACTTGCTGGCGACGTGAAAGACGTACTATTACTAGACGTATCACCATTATCTCTAGGTATTGAGACAATGGGCTCTGTAATGACGGCACTGATTGAGAAAAACACCACGATTCCTACTAAGAAATCGCAAACATTCTCAACAGCAGAAGATAACCAGTCTGCGGTAACCATTCATGTGCTACAAGGTGAGCGTAAACGTTCAAGCGACAATAAATCTCTAGGTCAATTTAACCTAGAAGGTATTCGCCCAGCACAACGTGGTACGCCACAAATCGAAGTAACATTCGATGTTGATGCCGATGGTATCTTACATGTATCTGCAAAAGATAAAGATACAGGTAAAGAGCAAAAAATCACTATTCAAGCATCTTCTGGTTTAAGCGATGAAGAAGTTGAAAAGATGGTTCGTGACGCAGAAGCGCATGCTGAAGACGATAAAAAGTTTGAAGAGTTAGTAGCTGCACGTAACCAAGCTGACGCACTTGTTCACGGTACACGTAAGCAAATTGAAGAAGCGGGTGATGCACTGCCAAGCGAAGACAAAGACGCGATTGAAGCGGCTGTTGTTGACCTAGAAGCAGCGATTAAGAGTGACGACAAAGCTGAGATTGAAGCGAAAACGCAAGCGCTTGTTGAAAAGTCTCAAAAGCTAATGGAAATCGCTCAAGCTAAAGCACAACAAGCTGGTGGTGACGCTGGTGAACAACAGTCAGCTAAACAAGATGACGATGTTGTTGATGCAGAGTTCGAAGAAGTTAAAGACGACAAGTAATTGTTGCTAACGCTTCTCGCTAATTTAAAACACATGACCAAATCAAGTGTTTGAGTTAGGATGAACACATGAGGCGCGTAGGCTAAAGCTTAACGCGCCTTTTGCATGTAAAGAGAAGCGAATAAAACGCTTTAAAAATTCAATGATAAATCGATATGATTTATCGGTTTGTCCAGCAGCTAACGCTGTAAATAGAAAAGAGTAGTGTGATAGATATGTCAAAACGCGATTATTACGAAGTCCTCGGCGTAAGCAAAGATGCGAGTGAGCGAGACATAAAAAAAGCGTATAAACGCTTAGCGATGAAATATCACCCCGATCGTACCGCCGGTGATAAAGACCTTGAAACTAAATTCAAGGAAGTTAAAGAAGCTTACGAAATACTGACTGATGCGCAAAAGCGTCAAATGTATGACCAATACGGCCATGCAGCCTTCGAACAAGGTGGTGGCGGTGGTCACGGTGGCTTTGGCGGCGGCCAAGGTGATTTTGGTGATATTTTTGGTGACGTATTTGGTGATATTTTTGGTGGCGGCGGTGGTCGACGTCAATCACGTCAGCAACGTGGCTCAGATTTACGTTACAACATGGACTTAAGTTTAGAAGAAGCAGTTCGTGGTAAAGACGTTGAGATTAAAGTACCTACTTGGGTTAGTTGTGAACCATGTGATGGCAGTGGTGCTAAAGCGGGTTCAAAGCCAAAGACATGTACAACCTGTAATGGTGCAGGCCAAGTACAAATGCGCCAAGGTTTTTTTGCCGTGCAGCAAACCTGTCCGACATGTCATGGACAAGGTCAGATCATTTCAGATCCTTGTAATAAATGTCATGGGCAAGGCCGTGTAGAAAAAACTAAAACGCTATCGGTTAAAATCCCGGCAGGCGTAGATACTGGCGATCGTATTCGCTTATCAGGTGAAGGCGAAGCAGGCATGCATGGTGCACCAGCAGGTGACTTGTATGTGCAAGTATCTGTTCATGAACACAAAATATTTGTTCGTGAAGCCAACAATTTATATTGTGAAGTACCAATAAGCTTTACCACCGCAGGCCTTGGCGGTGAAATTGAAGTACCAACGCTTGATGGCCGTGCAAAGCTTAAAATACCGTCAGAAACACAAACGGGCAAAATGTTCCGTATGCGTGGCAAAGGTGTTAAGTCAGTACGCAGTGGCGCTCAAGGCGATTTAATTTGTAAGGTTGTGATTGAAACGCCAGTTAATTTAAACGAGCGTCAACGTGCCTTACTTAAAGAATTAGATGAAAGTATGGGCAAAGACAGCTCAAAAAACCGCCCTAAAGAGCAAGGCTTTTTTGATGGGGTTAAAAAGTTTTTTGATGACTTAACTAAGTAATGAGCAGGATCAATAGACCTTAGTAAAAACGGCGCTTTTTTAGCGCCGTTTTTTTATGTTTAATGTGCTAAATTATTAGGGAAATTTATTTTTGGACTTTATCAGATGACCCCCGCTATAGAGCAGCTAAAAAAAAGCGATATTAAGTTTGACATACTTAGTTACGAGCACGATATAAACAATACTAATTACGGCCTCGAAGCGGTTGAAAAGCTTAATCTTAACAGCGCCCAAGTATTTAAAACCCTAGTGCTAGAAACCTCAGAGCAACAGCTTATTGTAGCGGTGACTCCCGTCACTCAGCAGGTTAATTTAAAACAGCTTGCGAAGCTTTGTGCAGTAAAAAAAGTGATGATGGCAGACCCACAAAAAGTGCAGGCGAGTACCGGTTATATTTTGGGAGGAGTTAGCCCCATTGGCCAAAAAAAGCGGCTAAAAACATACATACACTCCAGTGCGTTAGATTTTGAAATGATATATGTTAGTGCCGGAAAACGCGGGTTAGAAGTAACACTAAGTGCAAAAAGCTTAGCACATATAACCCAAGCTTCGTTTGGAATTTTTTAAACTTTTGTTTAGCTAAAATAAGGGGATACAAGTATCCATCTGATTACTTGCGGCAATAGGTATTGTTAACTAATGTTGTTACTACACATAACACGTTTTTGTTAATACCTTTTAGATTGACGTGTCGCCTTTACTTTGTTTTAATGAAAATTTGCTCGCAGCTATTTTGGTAAAACATACGCATGAAAATACTTGTTGTTGATGATATGCCGTTAATGCGTCATGTATTAATTAATATGTTAAGGAGGTTAGATTATATAGATATAGTAGAAGCCACAGATGGGCTTCAAGCATTAAACATACTGCAAAATCAAATGTTTGATTTGGTTATAACAGATCTTCATATGCCTAAAATGGATGGCATTACTTTACTTGATAATATTAGAAAAGATGCCGAGCTGAAAAACCTTCCTGTACTTATGGTGACCTGTGAAGATAGTTCTTCGACTGTCAAAAAAGCGATTAATGCTAAAGTGTCAGGCTTTATCGTAAAGCCTTTTAATATGAATGTGTTATCAGCTAAATTAACCCGTTTATCGATAAAAGCCTAAAGCGAATTGTTTATAAAGTAGAGTTATCTACCGACTGTTTAAAAAATATATTAGCGCAACAGCCATTCATTATTTTCTACCGCTGATGTGATAGCATTATGCTATTAACTAATCGTAAAGTAATTATTGAGGAAGTATGGCTAAGCCCAATAAAAAAGGGCCTACAAAAACGGTCGATATATTTTGTTCTGCGTGTAAGGCACCGTTATTCAAATACCGTAAAGGTGGCAAAGGTGCTTTAGTAAAATGTTTTATAGAAAGAATAACCCAAGATCACACCCATACTGAATGTGTATGCCCAGGCTGTGAACGACCTTTTGCCCGCCCCACAATTATAAGAGGAACCCCTGCCTATAAAATGATTGGTGGTAAAGTTACTTTTAAATAAAGCTTTCGTTTATAGCCTAAAGTAGTGCGGGGCGGACATAAGCCCTTGTTTGCTTTTATTTCACTGGTAAGCTTCGCTGGTTTTGCTGTTTCAATGATTGAAAAAAACCCTCCCCATGGATTGGGCCAGTCAGTTGGGTTTTAAAATGGAAAAGGATAGACGTGTGATCGCACTTTTATTTGATATTGTTGGTATGAGTGGTACTTTTTTAGTGGTTGGTTCATTTTTTTTGCTGCAACTAAATAAAGTTTCACCTAAAAGTTTAACGTATAACTTAATGAATTTAAGTGGCGCTATTTTGTTACTTATTAGCCTTTGTTATAACTTTAACTTAGCAAGCTTTGTGATTGAAATATTTTGGATTGCAGCCTCATTAATTGGCTTATACAAATATTTTAAAGACAAACCTGTCGTTGCAAAAGCGTAAATTAAGCTAAAACAGCACACCTTAAAAGGTGATTAAACCGTGGAATGTAATATTTCACGGTTTTTTAGTTTCAGTATAATTGTTAACAAAAAGTTTCTTCTGCATAGGGGGATAACTCGTTACAATATTGGCTATTACTTATTATTGGCATCATAGTTGTCATAGGCGTTTATGTTCTCCATCCCCAAAAAAATTATTTTTGCCTGTATATTGTTAGTACTATTATTGGTGATCACCTTTTCGTTTGGTCGTGCTTATGATTTAGGGCAAGCCAAAATTCAAGCTGATCAACAAGTCATCCAATTAAATAATTATATCGATAACGAACTCGCTCGATTTGCGGCTATCCCTCAGCTGCTAATTGAAAATAACGTATTGATTCGTTTTACTAATAATGAATCACAACACTTTAATGCAATTAACAATTACCTTGCTGATATTCAACAAGCCAGTGGTGCCTCAGATGTATACATACTAGATACTCATGGCGATGTTATTGCCAGTAGTAACTGGCAAACCGACTATACATTTTTAGGTAGTAACTTTGCATTTAGACCTTATTTTAAACAAGCGTTTGCCGGTGAAAAGGTCGCATACTTTGCACTTGGTCAGCGCTCAAAAGAGCGCGGAATTTATTTTTCCCAAGCTATTTACCTAGATGGAAAAGCCATTGGCGTGGTGGCGCTTAAAACTAATGTCGCTAAATTTGAAAACGATCGTTCGCTTTTAAATACCTCAAAAGGAAGCCATTTTTATTTGCAACTTGCCGATAATATTATTGCCATGTCAGATGAACCCGCATGGCGTTTAAATAGTTTTACAGAGCTTGATATTACCGCGCGTCGTGATATTAAACAGCGCCGTGCTTACTTAGATCATCAACCGCTACAAATTAAGCAACAGCGCTACAAAAGCCAAGGCATTGAGCAATTTAAAATTGCTAAAGATGAATACGTTGCCGCCTCAAGACCCTTAACTCATCTGAATGCAACCATGACAGTGCTTGTTGATATTTCAAACATTAACGCCTTACAGGTGCCTAGATTACTATGGCTAGTGTTATTTTATTGGGTGTTTATTTTTGTTGGATATAGCTTATTGGCACGCTTTGCCGGGTATAAAAAATTACTGTATTCGCGTCACAGTTTAGAGCTCGAAGTACTAGAGCGTACTCAAGCACTCGAAAAAGCCCAAACCGCATTAGTACAGTCGGCAAAATTAGCCACTATTGGGCAATTGAGTGCGGGCATTAATCACGAAATTAACCAACCGCTCAGCGCAATGAACACCTATTTAGCCAGTGCTAAAATTTTCCTAAAAAAGGGAAGGCTTAACGCATTAAGTGAAAACTTAATCATTATTGAGAATTTGGTAGAGCGGGTGCATAAAATAGTGGCGCAGCTTAAACACTTTAGTAAACCGGCGACCATGCAACTTCGGCCTCATCCATTGTCGGCGTTATTAAACAATGCGTTGATGATCACCCATCCGCAACTTAAACAAGACGATGTTAACGTAAGTGCACCGCAGTTTTCGCAAGAGATCACGGTGTGGGTCGATGCGTTAAAGTTTGAACAAGTATTGGTTAATGTGATCACCAATGCATCACAGGCAATGAAAGGTGAGTCAGTTAGAGAGCTCAGTTTTGATGTTGAATGCTTTGAAGAGCGCGTTAAGCTCTCTATATTAGATAGTGGCCCTGGTATTGAGCATCATGTGTTGGGGTCTATTTTTGAACCTTTTTATAGTACCAAATCAAGTAACGGTTTAGGGCTGGGCTTGTCGATTTCAAAGCAAATTATTGAATCATTTAATGGGTACTTAACTGCACATAATCGCCCTGAAGGCGGTGCGCAATTTATTATTAGTTTATCAAGCATAGAGGCCACTAAAAATGATTGAAGCCGTTGTTTGCAAAAAGATTATTGTTATTGATGATGAAGCGATGATCCGCGATTCATTGAATCAGCTATTAACGCTCGAGGGGTATGAGGTACAGTGTTTTAGTGATGCAAGTGTTGCCTTAAGTCGCTTAAATCGCAGTTTTTGTGGCATTGTACTTAGTGACATAAACATGCCCTCTATGGATGGTTTAACGTTTATTGAGCAGGTAAAAGCATTCGATAGCGAACTACCAGTGATATTTTTAACCGGTTATGCTGATGTTTCTGTTGCGGTAAAAGCGATGCAACTAGGCGCGTATGATTTATTTGAAAAACCACTGAACGAAAATTTATTAGATTGTATTGCCAGAGCCTCAGATAAACGTGCTTTAGTAATGGAAAACAGAGCGCTGAAGCGCGCGGTTGAGAAAACGTCGGCGCCCGGTGTGCGTATTTTAGGTGATACGCTTAAAATGCAGCATATGATGAACCTACTCAACACGGTGATTGATACACCAGCTGATGTGCTGATTGAAGGTGAAACTGGCACAGGTAAAGAATTGGTTGCTCGCTATTTACACGATCATAGTAACCGTTCAAGCTGTCAGTTTGTGGCTATTAACTGTGGCGCAGTCCCAGAGCAATTAATAGAAAGCGAACTGTTTGGGGCTATCAGCGGAGCCTTTACTGGCGCAACACACGATCGCAAAGGTAAATTTGAGTTTGCTCAAGGCGGCACCGTTTTTTTAGATGAAATTGAAAGCACTCCTTTATCACTTCAAGTTAAATTACTACGGGTGCTTGAAGAGCGAAAAGTAACCCCCGTTGGTGCTAATAAAGCGATAGAGCTTGATATTCGTATTGTCGCAGCCACCAAAGTCGATTTACTTTCGCTGGTAGAAAAAGGTGAGTTTAGAGCCGATTTATATTACCGATTGAGTTTAGTAAAAGTCAGTATTCCTGCATTGAGAGACAGAAAGGCAGATATTCCACTGTTATTTAAGCATTTTAGTTCTATTGCTGCGACCCGCTTCCATAAACCGTTAGGGGCGCTCAATATAGAACTACAACAACGTTTACTAGCGCACGATTGGCCTGGCAATGTGCGGGAATTGAGAAATCAAGCCGAGCGCGCGGTATTGCTAGGCCCCGATCTGGCATTTGCACAAAGTGACTCAAGCAACAGCACGCTATCATTAGATTTGAGCCTAGCCGAAAAGGTCAGCTTTTATGAGCACTCCTTAATTGAAGAGGCGCTAGAGCTTAACCATGGCAGCATTAAAGACACCATGACAACCTTACAAATTGCGCGTAAAACCCTCTACGATAAAATGAGTAAATATAACCTTAATCGAGATATGTTCACCGATTAATGGGTGGAAATGGTGATATTGAGTATTTTTTATGTGTGGAAACCCGCACATTTCAATGTTTATTTTTAAACCTTTATTTTTTAAATCACTGAAAATTATTGTTATTTTTTAGTTGGTCATGTTCTTGCTTTGTAGGTGCAGACAACAAGTAGCATCACATAATTAGGACACATAATGAAAAACAATATATTCCAAGGTTCAGTACTTGCTGCGTTATGCAGTGCTGCCACGTTACCTGCAACCACTTTTGCAGCAGACTACACAGTGTATGGTAAAGCCGAAGTACAAATTGCTAACACCGATACAGGCATAATGCGTTACGCTGACGAAGGCACGCAAATAGATGCCCCTTTTTCGCGTATTGGCATTAAAGGTGACCATAAATTAAATGAGTATTTTACCGCGGTATTTAAATACGAAGTTCAAGTAAAAGGTTTTGAACACGACGACACCAATGAGCCTTTTGCAGCACGCAATACTTACTTGGGCCTAAAAGGCGCATTTGGTGAAGTGGTGGTTGGGCGAAACGACACGCGCTTTAAATATTCAGAAGGTAAGCTTGATAATTTTAACGAAACCCAAGCTGATATTGCTCAAGTAATTGCAGGGCAAGACCGCTTAGGCGATACCATCACCTATACCTCTAAGTATTGGCATAACGCGCAGTTTTCATTTACCTATGCACCAAAAGATGACAACAAAGATAACGAAGCAGGATTTGCTGCTACGCTAATTTACGGCGACCGTAATTTAAATAAAACACCTTACTCTATTTCAATCAGCCATGTCGATTCGCTTAATAACATAAAAGCAAGCCGTATTGCGGGTGTGTATAAGTTTGAAAAATTACAATTAGGGGCATTGTACCAGCATTCAGAATCGATTGACGGCGCTAAGTCTGGCAACGGTTATGTACTAAGCGCAAGCTATAAGTTAGACAAATGGGTACCTAAAGTACAATTTGCAAAAGATGACTCAAAACTACGTCAAACATCAGACGCTACCCAGTGGACCACGGGTGTAGATTATGTATTTGACAAGCAAACCACAGCTTACCTTTTATACACTGACCTCGACCTAGAAGAAAATGCTGATAGCAGTGTTGCACTTGGTCTTAAATATAAATTTTAAGGGCTGAACAAATGACAAAACGTATTTTAGAAAATAACGCGAATAAAAAGCCATTTATGCAATGGCTGTTATTGTTACTTGGCCCATGTGTCATGCTACTTACTTGCTTAGTTGAGCCGCCAGTAGGGATGTCGGCGGCAGCATTTAAAACCGCAGGCTTAGCATTTTGGATGGCCTCGTGGTGGGTGAGTGAGGTAGTGCCTATTCCTGCTACTGCGTTACTCCCTTTAGTGATTTCGCCGATTGTTGATATAGCAGCGATAAAAAGTGTTGCAGCGCCTTATGCGCATCCGCTGATCTTTTTATTTTTAGGTGGCTTTTTAATCTCAATAGCGATGGAGCGTTGGGGGTTACACAAGCGTATTGCATTAAAAACAATGCGTTATGCAGGTAAAAAACCAAGCTTACAAATTTTAGCGATGATGTTAGTGACTGCATTTTTATCAATGTGGATGTCTAATACCGCTACCGCAGTAATGATGCTTCCTATCGCTTTATCTATTACCCATTTAGTTAAAAGCTCAGACCCTAGTAATGAAGGTTTCGGTAAAGCCCTTTTACTGTCGATTGCTTATGGCGCAAGTATTGGTGGTATTGCTACATTAATTGGTACTCCACCAAATGCATTAATGGCTGCGTACCTATCAGACAGTTATCAGATTGAAATTGGCTTTGCCGAGTGGATGATTGTTGGTGTGCCATTAGCGCTCGGTATGTTGCTGATCAGCTGGATTTGGTTAACTAAATTCACTTATAAAGTCGATGCGAATGTACAAGCAAACAAGCGTATTGATACCAAAGCGGTATTCTCTTCACAATTAAAAGACTTAGGTCTAATGCAGCGTGCTGAAAAGGGCGTGTTGTTTGTATTTGTGCTTGCCGCTATTTGTTGGATATTTAGACCTTTATTAGGCGATGTTACCGGGCTTAAAATTTCAGATACCGGTATTGCTATTGCTGCAGCATTACTACTGTTTGTACTACCGGCAAATAAAGGCAGCGATGCGCGTATTTTAGATTGGGAAAGTGCCGCTAAAGTGCCGTGGGGTGTGTTGCTTTTATTTGGTGGCGGATTAACACTTGCCTCGCAAATAAAGTCATCAGGATTAGCTGATTACATTGCTAATATGATTGAAGGGGCGAGTACTATTCCATTAGTAATGAGCATTCTTGTTGTGGTTGCGCTGATTACGTTCTTAACTGAAATAACCAGTAATACGGCAACTGCAGCAGGCTTTTTACCACTGCTAGGCCCCGTTGCTGAGTCAGTAACAGGCAGCCCGTTAGTGTGGGTTATTCCAGCTGCGATTGCGTGTAGTTGTGCGTTTATGATGCCAGTAGCCACACCACCCAATGCGATTGTGTTTGGCTCGGGTGAAATTAAAATGAAAGACATGATCCGTGCTGGCTTTGTGTTAAATATTGTCGCTATTGTTTTAATTACCTTAGTAACAATGACCATAGCAGCCCAAGTTTTTGGTTTTTAATAACCCACTTTAATCAACTAACAAAACAGATAACCGATGCACACAAAAGCAGTGCATCGGTATGCGTTCCAACCAACCTGTTGAGTGTTTTTGCAATCCTTTTCCTCGTGTTGCAAAATCACTCTTTATTGCTCGAGTAACAGAACAAGGTTATAGTCTTGAAAACGTTATAAATCGAGTAGCTTATTTTGAACACTGACACATTATCTACAGGATCTTTGCGTTCGCAATTTAATGAACTAAAGCATGCTTTTGAAGGCACCCCTTATTTACCCATTGAGCAACGTCTTGCTTTACTCAAGAAAGTACGCGCTAACATTGTAACGTTAGAGCAAGACTTGATTGCTGAAGTATCTAAAGATTTTGGATACCGAACGGCGTTCGATACCGTAGTGGGGGATATTTTGCCCACCATGCAGGGACTTGCGCATATTATTAAAAAGCTACCTCGATGGTCTAAACCAAGTCAGCGCAGCGCGGGGTTAAGCTTATGGCCCTCAAAAGTAAGTGTAACCTATCAGCCTATTGGCGTGGTCGGTGTGATTGCACCATGGAACTATCCTATTCAACTAGCATTGGTGCCTGTTATTACTGCGATTGCAGCGGGTAACAGGGTGATGTTAAAGCTCAGTGAATTTACGCCTAACACCAATGCCGTTATTGAAAAAATATTTGCAGGTGAATTAAGCCAACACTGCACAATTATTCAAGGTGGTAGCGACGTGGCAAGTGAGTTTTCATCATTGCCATTTGCGCATTTGCTATTTACAGGCTCGACTGCCGTTGGCAAGTTAGTTATGGCCGCGGCCAGTAAAAATTTAACGCCAGTAACATTAGAGCTCGGCGGAAAATCGCCCGTCATTGTGTTAGAAAAAGCCGATGTAAATAAAGCCGCGCGTGCATTATTATTTGGAAAAATGGCCAATGCAGGGCAAATATGTGTAGCGCCTGATTACGTGTTTGTTCCTAAAGCATTGGAGCACCAATTTATTAAAGCGCTTTGTATCCTTTATAAAAAACACTTTAAGCAAGGTGTTGAAGGCAAAAACCTGACCTCGATTATAAGCCCTGCACATTATCAGCGTTTGCTGGGTTATTTAGAGCAAGCACAAGAGCAAGGCGCTAAAATTACTAAACCGCTTGAACAAAACCAGCAAGATGGCGAAAAGCATCGTATGGGTCTGCATATTGTTACGCACGTAACAGATGAGATGACATTAATGCAAGAAGAGCTATTTGGCCCCATTTTACCCATTATGAGTTACGACAAATTAGAAGACGTGCTTAATTATATTCGATTACGCGAACACCCATTAGCCCTTTATATTTTAGGTCAAGATAAACAGGCGCAACAGTACATTATTAAGCAAACACTTAGCGGAACAGTTGCTGTAAACGACACATTAATACAAGTAGCTGCCGATGATGTGCCGTTTGGTGGCGTGGGGCATTCGGGGATGGGCCATTATCACGGTAAAGAAGGTTTTCTCACCTTTAGCCATGCAAAAAATACCTTAGTCTCTGGCTCGGTTAACCCGCGCATTGGTTTATTACTTAAACAAAATAAATTACTGATCAAAGTGCTAAAGTGGCTTTATGTAAAATAGCTTGCAACGCTTAAAATAAAAAAGCTGAATGAATCACTTCATTCAGCTTTTTTAATAGCTAACTTAAAACAGTCGTCCTTCGCCAGCATAAGTACCCGCTAAAATTTTGGTATAAATTGCATCGGCTTTTTCTTTGGCCTCAGCTACCTCTTTCGGGAGCATAGTACGTTCATCAAGTTTACGGCTGTGACTGGCTTGCATGTTGCCGTTATACTCGGCAATGGTATTCCACACATACGACATTTCAAGATTTTTTGGCATTCCTAAGCCTTCAAAATACATCAGTGCTAAATTAAACTGCGCCAATGTGTAATTATTAGCAGCGGCTTTTTCATACCATGTTCTGGCGGCTTTATAATCTTGGCTAACACCATCGCCATTTGCATACATTACACCTAAGTTATACTGTGCTGCGGGAAGGTTCTTATTTGCTGCTTTTTCAAATAAGGTTATGGCCATTTGTTTGTCTAATTTAACGCCATTACCTTCATCATATAAAACCGCAAGTGCAAACATTGAATCTACATGGTTTTTCTTTACGGCTTGTTGGTAAAGCTCAGCTGCTTTGTAATAATCACGGGTAACGCCATGGCCACCTTCGTATAGCTTACCTAATTCGTAAATACCCGGTGCATAGCCTTTGTCAGCTAAATAATTAAACTCTTTAAGTGCTTCTTCAAATTCACCCGCATTAGCAGCTCTGATCCCTTCTTCTAGTCCAGCATGAGCAAGTGGGGTAGCGAGCATAATACCGGCCAGTAGCAGTGCTTTAAAATTAGACTGTGACATAAGCATGTCTCCAAATTAGTTGTCGTTCTATGTAAGCGCCATAAAAGTAAAACTTACCTAGTGAATCTATTAGGGATAGGTAAAAAATTATGAGCTAAATTAATAACGCCAACGTTTATAACCTAGGTATACAAACGTATTAACAAGTAGCTTTAACTATAGCTCAAAAATTCTAAACTTAAGCACATAGTCATGATATAAATTGCGTTAGCTTGCGATTCTATAGAAAAATGAAAAAAATAAAAGCGAGCAATAGCTTACATAATTACTTATGATGATTTTTGGCAACCAAAGCATCATAAAACGGGGTCTGTTAATGTTAAATAATTTAAAAAATATAAAACTAAGCAAAATTATTTTTATAACCAGTTTATTGTTTATTGCCAGTTGTTCTACCTCCTTTGCTTATAACAACCTTGGTTGGCTGTCTTCGTTTTGGATAGACGATTATGTCGACTTAAACAAAAGCCAATCAACGCAGTTAAAAGTGATTATTAATAACACCCGAGATTGGCATCGAGAGGTTGAGTTACCAAAATATAAAGCCGATTTACTTGACTTAAGGCAGTTGCTCGATAAACAAGCCGATACAGCGCAGTTAATGGCAAAAATAACGCAGGTAAAGCAGCATTGGCGCAATTTACTTTTGTACGCGAGTGATCCCTTAATCGAGCTGGCAAAAACGTTAACTCCATCACAACGCAGTGAAATGGTAGAAAACATTCGTGAGCAAATTAATGATGAAATAAAAGAGCACGCTTCATTAACCAAAGAGGAGCATCAGCAGTCTCGTTTAGACAAGCAACTAGACTACTACGAACAATGGCTTGGTAAGCTCACCTCAGAGCAGCGAACGCTAGTGTCACAAGCCAACAGTGAATATATCAGCACCAGCAATTTATGGTATGACTATAAACTAAATCGGTTAGGTGCACTTGAGGCACTGTTTAATCAGCAAACCCTTAATGATGCCCAATTTGCGCAGCAGTTACGCACTATCATTACAGAACGAGAGCTGTTTATGAGTGCTGAACTCATTGAGAGAAATGAGGAAAATTTAAGGGCATACGCACAGTTGCTGGTTAAATTAAATCAAACCTTAAGCCCTAAACAAATTGCACATGTTGATGAGGAGTTTGCTGACTTGGTTGGCACAGTTAATGAATTGCTTACAGAATAGCTGCATTTAACCAGTCCTTTTTACTTATTTTAAAGGTGGTTGTTAAGCGTAAAGTTGTGATTATTGCATTTCAGGGTTAATTTAAACCAGTAGCTTTGATTTAAGTCTTTTATGGATAAGCCGCTCTCAACAGTACAAAAATATTACGTAAGCATGTCTTAAAATGGATGTGTTTATTTTTAGGTTTGCTGTCATTTATTTTTGCTGTGTTTAACCTATCAAAAAATCATTTTTATATTGTAGGTGGCTTAGAAGTGTAATTTCCGTACTTTGTTTTTATGTTTTTATACCATTGGTTAAAAACAAGCAACGAAATTGGTATGCCATAACGGTTTGTATGACTGTAACGCTCGTTATATTATGTGGAACCTTTTTGGCACCACTTAAAAATGGTTTGTTTTTGTGGGCGTTTTCTTTACCCATTTTGTATTATCTACTTCTTGGTTGAAAATACGGTACTGTGTTATCGGCCACACTTTTGGTTATGCAATCATCAGTGTTGCTTTATAAATTACCAAGCCCTTCTTTTTCCTCTTTTAACCAAGCGCTCAACTTACTGTTTATTTATATTATTATATGGGTCATTTCTCATGTTTTTGAAGAAAATAGGGCCGAATTTTCTAAGCGACTTAAAAACTTGGCTTTACTTGATCCTCTTACGGGCGCAGGAAACCGTTTATCTGTGAGTCATTATTTTGAAGTGGAGATAAAAGACAAGTCACAGTTGTACTTGTTTTTAATTGATCTTGACCACTTTAAACAAATAAATGATGAATACGGCCATGATGTAGGAGATAAAGTGCTGGTTGAGTTGGCAACTCTATTTAGGATTACTTTTGCAAAAGGGTATGTGTTTAGGGTGGGGGGTGAAGAATTTTTTTAATGAGCAATTTTGATAGTGCACAATCCGCGCTGGCAATGGCTGAAAATCTTAGACAAGCCGTTGCAAATAAATATATTGAAGCCAATGGTATAACCATAAATTTAACAGCCAGTGTTGGCGTAGTTAAGTACCAACAACTAAATTTGGCTGAATTAATAGCGCAAGCAGATAAGCAGCTTTATAAGGCAAAAGATGCGGGGCGCAATGCGGTTTTTTCTGATATTAACCTCTGTGCAGATGCGGCTTAATACATTTGATCAAAATTAGGAATATTGTTCTCCCAAATCGGTCTTTCTTTGCCAATGTATTCACGCACGGCATCAAAAAACAATCGTGTTCTTACCGGTAAATCTCGGTGTGGGTATACAGCATACATTGCATTATGTTCCATTAATTTTACATCCGTAAGTAAGGGCACCAGTTGCCCATCAATCACTTCTTTATCTAAAATAAATGCCGGCGCTAAAAAGTAGGTGGTGCCAGAGAGAGTTTTCATCAGTAATACTTCTGCATCGTTTGCTCTAAACACACTTTTTATTTTTTGCGCGCAGTGCTCGCCAGTGTGGTTATAGTAATTTATGCCTTCTACCCGCAGTGAGTTGCTGGCATAACTGGCCGCTGGCAATTGTGCCAAATCAGTGATTGTTGTAGGCATACCGTATGTTTCTATAAACGCTGGCGCGGCTAATAGTAACAAACGGTTACGGGCAATTTTACGAGCAATTAATGATGAGTCTTTGGGCTCACCCACTCTAAACGCTAAATCAAATCCTTCAGATACAATATCAACCAATCGGTCATCCAAACGCAGTTCTACTTCCACTTGCGGAAAGCGTTTTTGAAAATCGTTGATCACTGGCTGTAAGTAGCGTCGACCTATTAAAGTAGATGCGGTTACTTTTAATACGCCGCGTGGCTCTTGGTGGTAGTTTTCTGCCATGCGCACCGTTTCGCCAAGCAGACTTCGTAGCTCACCTGCTTTTTTTATCATTTCAGCGCCCGCTGCTGTAAGAGAGAATGAGCGGGTTGTTCTGTTCAATAGCCTTACTCCAAGTTCATCCTCTAACCGACTAATTTGCTTAGAGATCACTGAGCGGTCAATATTTCGTATTTCGGCTGCTTTTGCAAATGAGCCTTGCTCTACCACTTCAAGCAGCATTAATAGTCGACTGGTTGTATCCATTATTTCATCACGTAGTGAGTATTGATGCCATTTTGGCACTAATGAATTTAAAAATCTATTGTTTTTGTCATCAAGTATGTTCCGTATTATGCAACGCTAAATTAAAAGGAGCGTCTTTATGAACAAACACTTAATTGCTATAGCATTATCTGTTGCATTAATCACACTGGCCGGTTGTGCCGATGAAGATACAACACAATCAGCACCCGCACAGCAACAACAAGCAATTGATGTAGCCGAGGTCTTGGTTAAGCCAGTTCAAAGTTGGCACACCTATACAACACGCTTAGAGTCACCGCAAAAAGTGGCATTAATGCCGCGTGTATCCGGCATTATTAAGCAAATTGAATTTAATGAAGGGGATAGCGTTAAACAAGGCGATGTATTATTTCGTTTAGACGATCGCTCATTCGCTGCAACCGTTGACAGTTTAAGCGCTCAGGTTAAAAGTGCTCAAGCAGCACTTGAACAAGCAAAAAGCGAAGCATCGCGTGCGGTACGCTTAACTGAGCGAAAAGCCATTTCGACTGAGCAAGCACAAGCGCGTACATCGACTCTGCGTCAGCGTGAAGCACAACTTGCTGCACTGCAAGCGCAGCTTAAAGCTGCAAAGCTCGATTTAGAGTTTACGTCAGTGGTTTCTCCTATTGATGGCGTGATTTCTCGCGCAAATATTACCAAAGGTAACAACGTACTTGCAGGGCAAAGCGTGCTTACTTCAATTGTTTCTAATGACAAAATGTACGCTTACTTTGATGTAGATGAACGTACTTGGAATAGCGCATTTGACGAAGTAACAGCTGCAAGCAAACAGCCTGTTGTAATGCAAAAAGTAGGACAAGACGATTTTAACTATAGCGGCCATATTAACTTTATAGATAATCAAATTAACGCATCTACAGGTACTTTACGCGTTCGTGCGGTATTTGATGATCGCAGTAACGAGTTGCGTTCGGGCTCATTTGCACGCATTAAGTTAGCTGCTAATGCAGTACGTGAAACTGTCATTGTTCCAGACAGAGCCATAGGCACAGATTTAAAAAATCGCTTTGTGTTAACGGTAAGCGAAAACAATGTGCTGCAGTATAAGCTTGTAACGGTAGGTGAGCGCTATGGATCGTTGCGAGCCATCACATCAGGACTTGAGCAAGGCGATGTTATTGCTGTAAATGGCCCTGCTCGTGTAGGACCGGGTATGCCGATATCACCAAATAAAGTGGCAATTAATACCCAAGGCGTGGCATTTACGCTAAGTGCTAACCCTGCCGATTTAGTTGCTAAGCAATAAGGTTATTAGATGAAATTTTCACACTTTTTTATACAGCGACCGATTTTTGCGGCCATGCTGTCGTTGATTATTTTAATTGCAGGTAGCATTTCATTATTTCAGCTGCCGGTCAGTGAATACCCAGAAGTCGTACCACCGACAGTGGTTGTGACTGCCAGTTATCCAGGTGCGAACCCGACGGTTATTGCACAAACAGTGGCAACACCGCTTGAGCAAGAAATAAATGGCACCGAAAACATGCTGTATATGTTTTCACAAGCAACCAGTGACGGACGTATGACGCTCACGGTGACATTTGCGTTAGGCACTGATTTAGACCGTGCCCAAGTGCAAGTGCAAAACCGAGTAAATAGTGCGCTGCCGCGTTTGCCACAAGAAGTGCAACGTTTAGGGGTTGTTGCTGAAAAATCATCACCCGATTTAACCATGGTGGTGCATTTATATTCACCCCAAAACAGCCATGACACCGCGTATTTATCAAATTATGCCGATTTAAATATCAAAGATGAAATAGCGCGTTTACCTGGTGTGGGTGATATTCGTTTATTTGGTGGTGGTAAATATGCAATGCGAGTTTGGCTTAACCCAGATGCGCTAGCGTCACGTGAGCTTACTGCAAGTGACGTGGTCAATGCACTACGCTCGCAAAATCAGCAAGTTGCAGCGGGCAGTTTAGGTTCGCAACCGATTTCAAATGACAGTCAATTCCAAATTTTATTAAACGTCAAAGGACGCCTTAATAGCATTGAAGAGTTTAAACAAGTCATTATTAAAGTTGGGGAGCAAGGGCAGCTTACGCGTTTGTCAGATGTGGCACGTGTTGATTTAGGCCAAGATTCTTATGCATTGCGTGCTGAGCTTGATAATAAACCCGCTTTAGCGATGCCAATATTTCAACGCCCAGGGTCAAATGCCATTGAGCTCTCTGATCAGGTGCGTGAAACGATGGCACGTTTATCAAAAGACTTTCCAGCAGGTGTTGAATACGACATTGTTTATGATCCAACGGTATTTGTGCGAGGCTCAATTGATGCGGTGATCGCCACTTTACTCGAAGCAATCGTGCTGGTGGTGATTGTGGTTATTGTGTTTTTACAAACCTGGCGCGCATCTATTATTCCGTTAATTGCAGTGCCTATTTCACTCATTGGTACCTTTGCAGTAATGCAATGGCTTGGGGTTTCTATTAATACCTTATCGCTATTTGGTTTAGTACTGGCTATTGGTATCGTGGTTGATGACGCAATTGTGGTCGTAGAAAACGTTGAGCGAAACATAGAAGATGGCTTATCTCCGCTTGAAGCAACCCGCGTGGCAATGACGGAAGTAACCGGCCCTATTATTGCGATTGCATTAGTATTATGTGCGGTATTTATTCCGACGGCTTTTATTACTGGGCTTTCAGGGCAGTTTTATAAGCAATTTGCATTAACCATTACTATTTCAACGGTAATTTCGGCGTTTAACTCATTAACGCTGTCGCCAGCACTGGCTGCTTTATTGTTGAAATCACATGATGCCGAGCCTGATGCGTTTACCCGCGTGCTTAATAAATTATTTGGCCGTTGGTTATTCCAACCTTTTAATCGCGTGTTTGACCGTGGTGCTAAAGGGTATGAAAAGCTGGTACAAAAGCTTATTCGTATGAGCGTTGTAGTTATGGTTGCGTATATTGCCTTAGTTGGCGGTACGATTAAATTGTTTGATGCGGTACCGGGTGGCTTTATTCCACAACAAGATAAGCAATACTTAGTCGCCATTGCGCAGTTACCTGACGCTGCAAGTTTAGACCGTACAGAAGCGGTGGTAAAACAAATGCAGCAAATTGCATTAGAGGTACCTGGGGTTGCGAACACGGTAGCGTTTCCTGGCCTTTCAGTGAATGGTTTTACTAATAGCCCAAATAGCGGCATCGTATTTACACCACTGGCGCCTTTTGCAGAGCGTACGGATCCGAGTATGTCGGCTTCGGCTATTGCAGCGCAATTAAACCAACGTTTTGCGGCCATTGATGAAGCCTTTGTCGCTGTGTTTCCGCCACCGCCAATTCAAGGATTAGGCACCACAGGTGGCTTTAAATTGCAAATAGAAGATAGAGCTAACAAAGGCTTTGAAGCCTTATTTAACAGTTTACAATCAGTGATTGCTGCGGCGCAAAAAGATCCGGCGTTAATGGGGCTGTATTCAAGCTTTAGAATTCAAGTGCCACAAATGGATATTGATATTGACCGTGAGCAAGCGCTTATTCAAGGTATTCCATTAGATGAAGTGTTTAACTCGTTACAAATTTATTTAGGCTCAGTGTATGTAAACGACTTTAATTTGTTTGGTCGTACTTACCAGGTTAATGCCCAAGCTGATGCTGATTTTAGGGTAGACCCAGAGCAAATACTAAACCTAAAAGTGCGTAATCGTGCCGGTAATATGGTGCCGTTAGGCTCAGTATTAACGGTAACGCCTACCATTGGCCCAGATCGTGTAATGCATTACAACGGCTACCCAAGTGCAGAGCTTAATGGCAGCCCAGCGCCCGGTTATAGTTCTGATCAAGCGCAATTGGCGATTGAAGCTGTACTAGCAAAAACATTGCCTACTGGCATTGAATATGAGTGGACTGAGGTAACGTACCAGCAAGTATTAGCAGGTAATACCATGGTGTATGTATTCCCTCTGGTTGTATTGCTGGTGTTTATGGTACTGGCCGCACAGTATGAAAGCTTACGTTTACCACTGGCCATTATTTTAATTGTACCTATGACTATTTTCTCAGCGTTATTAGGGGTGTGGTTTGTAGGTTCAGACAACAACATATTTACGCAAATAGCGTTGATTGTACTGGTCGCATTGGCTTCTAAAAATGCCATCCTTATGGTGGAATTTGCTAAAGATAAGCATGACACTGGGTTATCGCACTTTGAGGCGATGTTAGCGGCGTGTCGATTACGTTTACGCCCAATTTTAATGACATCAATTGCGTTTACCGCAGGTGTTATACCGCTTGTATTGGCAACCGGTGCCGGTGCAGAAATGCGTCATGCCATGGGTAATGCAGTGTTCTCGGGCATGATTGGAGTAACTGTGTTTGGACTATTATTTACACCGGTGTTTTATATGCTGGTGGTAAAAAAGCCGCGCGTTAAGGAGTCTTCACATGACTAAATTTAACTTAAGCGCCCTTAAATTATCGCCATGGTTGAGTTCTGCATTAGCGGTTGCTGTGTTATCAGGTTGTGCGAGTAAAATAGACACAGCTGCTCAGCAACAACAGGTTGATGAGTTTGTTGCCAAGGCAATATCTGCAGAGCAGTTTATGGGTGAAGATGAGCAAAACTGGTGGCATAAGCTGGGCTCAGCGCAGCTAAACCAACTGCTGAGCAACGCACTTGCTAATAATTACGACTTACAAACTAGTCAGCTGGTATTAAAAAGCGCTTTGGCGCGTATTGGCGAGCAACAAGCGCAATACTTACCGCAAGGAGGTATTGAGGTTGGTGCAAAGCGAAGCGGGCTAGGCAATACCAATAGCCGACAATCAAGTGCGAATGTAGCACTTGATTGGCAGCTCGACTTATTTGGTCGAATTACTGCGTTAGTCGATGCCGCGAATTCACAAGCAATGAGCCAAGCTGAGCAAGTTAGGTTATTGCAAATTGAAGTGGTGTCGGCTGTGGTTAAAGGCTTTGTGAGTTATCAAGGTAATCTGCAAAAGCAGCAAATTATTGAGATGCAAATAGAAGCGCTTGAACAAAGCATTCAAGTGCTACAGGCCCAAGTTGATGAAGGTGTGGCCAATGAGCTCGACTTAAACCGCACTATGGCGCAACTTAGGCAGCAGCAAGCCTTGGTGCCGGCAATTGAATATGCCAAGTACCGTGACTTATCTACTTTGGCCGTATTAAGCGCGCAAACTACGCAATCACTGATCATTAATGATGAACGTACTATATTAACTAAGGCATTTGCGGTGTCATTGGCAAAGCCTAATGATGCAATAGCACTAAGACCTGATATAAGTCGTGCTTTATTTGATTTTAGCCAGGCAAATAGCCTAAGTGTAGCAGCCAGTAAAGCTCTATTACCCGATATCAGCTTAAGCGGCTTTGCAGGCGTGTTAAGTTTAGGTAGCAACGGTTTTAGTGATACCCAGCAGCAATGGCAAGTAGCGCCGCAATTGCAGTGGTCATTATTAAGTTACCCTGCGCTTTTAGCACAACGCGATGCGCAGCAGTTTTTAAGCCAAGCAGCGTATACTGACTACCAGCAAGTGGTATTAAAAGCGATTAACGAGAGTGAACTTTCATTGCAATACTTGGTCAATCAAGCACAGCAATCGCGCTTTGCTGATGAGCGTTATCAATTTGCTAATAATGCATTTTTACAAGCACAAGCAATGTACGAAGAAGGGCAAATTCCTTACTTAGAGTTGTTAGATGCGCGTCAGGATGTTTTAATAGCGCAAGAAAATGCCGTTGATTCAACTATTTCATCGCTACTTGCCAAAGTAAATGCCTACCAGTCATTTAATGGGCGATGGAGTTACGCGTTAAGTAATACTAACAAGTAGAGTTTTTGATGCCTAATACTGCAGATACAAACCCAAATACTATTCCTACATTAATGCGCTCTATTGTGTTAAATGAGCCCAATGAGGATATTAACTTATCGGATACTCAGTTACCTGTGCCTCAGTGCACAGGGAATGAGTTATTAGTAAAAGTAGAGTACGTTGGTTTAAACCCGGTGGATGCACAATTTGCCAAGTCTGGCTTTTGTACGTGGCAATACCCGCATGTTTTAGGTTTGGATGCAGTGGGGACAGTGGTTAAAGCGGGCAAAGGTATTTTTCCGGGGGTAGGGGAGCGTGTTATGTGGCACGCCAGCGTAGGTGAGCAAGGGGTACTGAGCGAATACGCAAAAGTGCCTAATTATGCGGTGTCTATCCTTCCTCAGCAATTAGCCAGTGACAAAGCTGCAACTTTACCCTGCGCCGGAATGGCGGCATTGATCAGCTTAGATAAACTATCAGTAACTGAGGGCGATACGCTCTTTGTTGAAGGTGGCGCTGGCGCTGTAGGGCAATTTGCTATTCAGTTTGCCAAGCAGCGCGGTGCAGATGTATTTACCACCGCCTCTAAGCGCAATCATAAGTTAGTTAAGCAACTCGGCGCCGATGTGGTCTTTGATTACAACGATAAAGCCTTATGTGACAAAATTCGTCGAGAGTTAGGTCCACAAGGGTTTGACGCTATTATTGATATTATGGGGGGGGAATCGACCATTCAAAATATCGAACTAATGCGTTTTTGTGGTCGTATTGCTTGTTTAAATCCACTTCCTAACTTTGAACAGCAGCTAATGTATCGGCGTGCGCCTAATATTAGTATTGTCTCCTTAGGAGGTGCGTGGCTAGCTAACAGCTTATGTGCGCAGCAGCGGATGAGTTTCATGGGCAATTTGTTGCTTGAAAAGGTAGCAAATGGCGAGATAATTCCTCCAGAAGTATTAGCTGTTGATTTTAACGCAAAGGCTGTTTCGGCTGCATTAAACAATCAGTTAGCAGGTGGTTTTACAGGTAAACAAGTGGTTAAAATAAGCTAATTTCACCCAAATTCTCGTATTAAAAAACGCAGCCTAATTTTAGGCTGCGTTTTTTTGTTTCTACTTTATTACCAAATCCGTATTTGCGGCGCTAACAACCAGAATTATTAAATTTTTAACAAAAAAAATAACAATTCAGCGTACAGGTGCAAGCCTTTTTATTTCAACAGTTTACGTTCAGGTAAAGAAAATAAATTGCAAAAACTGTTAATTAATTGAATAGAGTAATTGATCTAAAGCGATTTTTATGACGTAATGTAGGTATTATTTATCTGGTCGGATGAGTTCGTTATGAGTTTACGTACAAAATTAAAAAAAGTACTACCAAGCATTTCAGTTACTGAGCAAGAAGCGTTAGACGCTGGTGATGTATGGCTAGAAGGGTCTATCTATCAAGGTAAACCAGATTTCAGCGCGCTACGCGACGTACCTGCGGCTAAATTAACCGCAGACGAGCAAGCGTTCCTAGATGGCCCAGTACAAGAATTACTTGGCATGATTGACGATTCAGTCATTCAAAATGGTATTCATTTACCAAACGACATTTTAGAGTTTTTGAAAAAAGAGCGTTTCTTCTCGCTGATCATCCCTAAATCGTTTGGCGGTTTAGAGTTCAGCCCATACGCTAACTCAACAATTGTAGGTACAATTGCTACTAAAAGCTCAGCGGTTGCGGTAACCGTAATGGTACCAAACTCGTTGGGCCCGGGTGAGTTACTTCTTCACTTTGGTACAGAGGAGCAACAAGCACACTACCTACCACGCCTTGCAAATGGTACAGACATTCCATGTTTTGCATTAACCAGCCCAGAAGCAGGCTCTGATGCAGGCGGTATTCCAGATGTAGGTACCGTAACTAAAGGTATGTACAAAGGCGAAGAAGTACTTGGCTTAGAAATCACGTGGGACAAACGCTATATTACACTCGCGCCAATTGCTACTGTACTTGGTTTAGCGTTTAAAGTAGTTGACCCAGATGGTCTACTAGGTGGCAAAGAAAACCTAGGTATTACTTGTGCACTTATTCCAAAAGAGCACCCTGGTGTAGAACTTGGTAACCGTCATGATCCTATGGGTATCCGTTTTTACAACGGTACTACACGTGGTAACAAAGTATTTGTACCAATGGACTTTATTATCGGTGGTCAGAAGAACATCGGTCGCGGTTGGCAAATGCTGGTTAGCTGTTTAGGCGCAGGGCGTGGTATTTCATTACCAGCATTGGGTGTAAGTACAGCACAAGTTGCATTTAAATCAGCTTCTGAGTACGCAGCCGTGCGTGAACAGTTTGGTTTATCAATTGGTCAATTCGAAGGTATTCAAGAAAAGCTAGCTGACATTGCAGGTAAAACATACCTACAAGAAGCAATGCGAGTACTGACAACTGAAGGTTTAGGCATGGGCTTAAAACCATCGGTAGTGACTGCAATCGCTAAATACCATATGACAGAGCTTGGTCGTGATGTACTTGATTCAGCAATGGATATTCAAGCAGGTAAAGCGATTCAAAACGGTCCACAAAATACATTAGCGAGTGGTTACGTGGCGCAGCCTATTGCCATTACGGTAGAGGGCGCGAACATTCTGACTCGTAACCTAATGATATTTGGCCAAGGTGTTATGCGTTGCCACCCATACTTACAATCTATGGTTGAGTCTATCCACAGCGATGACAAAAACGCAGATGCAGAATTTAATGGTATTTTACGTAAAACAATTGGCTACAGTACAGCAAATAGCTTACGTGCATTCCGTTTAGGTGTATTACCGTTTACTGCTGGTGCAAACTCGGCATTACCAGAAGTACGTGACTACGAAAAAGCAGTGCATAAACTATCAGCTAAATTAGCTGTGTATGCTGACTTCTCGTTACTAGTACTTGGCGGTAAACTAAAGCAAGCTGAGATGCTTTCAGCACGTTTAGGCGATGTAATGAGCTTCTTGTATGCAGCTATGGCATCTATTAAGTATTACGAGCAAAAAGTAGCAAGCAGCGAGCGTGAGCAAGCGGCTCCTTACTTCCATTACGCAACACGTTTTGCATTACAAAGTGCTGAAGAGGCATTGCACAAGTTCTTAGATAACTTCCCTGCAAGTGGTACACGTAAGTTCATTCGTTTCATTACCATGAACTACTCAACTAAAATGCCAAAAATCAGCGATGATTTAATTCGTGAATTAGCGAAACAAGCTCAGCTTGATACAGCATTTAAAGCGCAAATTACCCATTTAGTTAAGCCAATTAAAGGTGATGGTCATCACATCAACGAGCAAGCTTACAAAGCTAAAATGGCATCACTTGAGTTATTAGCAAAAGTGAAAAAAGCGCTACGTGCTAAAACCTTTAAGCCGGGTACGCGCTTTTCAATCACGCTTGAAAATGCACTTGCTGCAAAAGTAATTAACGACGCTGAGTTTGTTCAGTTAAGTGATTACAACAAAAAACGTGAAAAAGCGATTCGTGTTGATGAGTTCGACTTCGATATGAACATTCTAGACGACAACGCACAGCCAGTTAATCCACTTAAAAGCGTGGTTAACCAATAAAATTCAATAATGCAAAGCGCCTGCAGTTTAGGCGCTTTTATTGATACAAAATTAGTGTGGAGCTCCGCTTGTGTAAAAACAAGCGGGGCTTTTTTATGGGTTTTCAAAGTAGAAATAGATAGCGGTATTGGTCTTAAAGCGAATATGTATGCGTAGAGAATTAAAAAGAGATGCTTATAATCTTGAAAAAGGGCTAACAACCCCGTTGGCACCTTGTTGCAGTACATGGGTATATATTTGTGTGGTTTTAACATCAGAATGGCCAAGCTGAGCTTGAACAGTTCTTATATCGGCGCCATTTTGCAGTAGATGAGTAGCAAAAGAGTGTCTTAATGTATGAGGTGTTATTATTTTTGTTAATCCTGATTTTTGGACGGCTTTTTTAACCTCTTTTCTAATACAAGAGTGATGAAAATGATGTCGTCTTATTTCACCACTTTGAGGATCTGAACTTAATATATGAGAAGGAAATAAATACTGCCAAGCAAGCGATTTTGCGGCACTTGGATATTTTTTGTTAAAGCATATGGCATCCATACGCCAGAATATTCCGTATTATTTAAATCCAGTTTTAAATAGTCATCAACGTTCAAAATTTGATTTCTTAGCATAGGTATTAGCTCTGTGGCCAGCGTAACAATGCGGTGTTTATTACCTTTTCCATTCCATACTTGAATGCATTTATAATCAAAATCAATATCTTTCACTCTTAATTGCACCGCTTCCATTACTCTTAAGCCACTTCCATACATGAGGGCTGCAATTAAATAATAGCGCTTATTTAAATGAGCCATTAACATTTTAACTTCCTCTTGGGTCATCACTACAGGGAGCTTTGCTTGTTTTTTACTATGGGCAAAATTTAAATTTAATGAGAATTCTTTTTTTATTATGTGTTTGTATAAAAATGACAATGAATTGAGTGCGGTGGCTTGCGTACGTGGTGCAACGTTTTGCTTTAACACCAAATGTTCTAAGTAGCGTTCGACTTCATTGTCCCCCATTGAGGCGGGATGGCGTTTATTATGAAAATGGATATAAGATGCAATCCATCTTAGGTAGGTATCTACGGTGCGTAATGAATATTGACGAACTAGCATATATTCAGCTATGTAATTTAAAAATGGGGAACGTGTTTTCATACTATTACCAATAATGGTGCTGTTTTTATATACAGTATAGTTGTGGTGTGCACATATTCAAGAAAATGAGCTGTGAGCGCATTTTCTCTTTTATTGAGAGTTTGAGTGATAATAAAAAATTATATATAGCAATGTGTTAAGTTATTTGGTAATAATGATTTATAAAATACATGAGCGTATCGTTGGCAGAAATATGCGCGATGAGCGCACTATAAAATTGTTGAACTAAGCCGCTACGCGGAGATCCTATTCTTATCATTTGAGCCACACTTACCTTGGGGTTATCCCATA